>DATMKO010000461.1:0-10070 GCA_035571175.1 Steroidobacteraceae bacterium
AGCCCATGGAGTGCAACGCTGCGCCCTTGAGACCAACAACCGCGATCCCTTGCTCGCTGCAGCGCGCGTCGATTTGATCCAACAATTCCTGGATTCGACGATGACGGGCAGCCACGTGCCCCTTCTGGCCCGCGAGAAAGTCTCTCCATTGCGCTGGTCCCTCCCAGCGGAGCGAGCCCGAGAGCAGAGGCGATACACAGTGAATCACCGCAACGGCGCGGGCCAGCCGCCACTCGACCGGGGACCAGTCGGGTGCGACCAGGGTGGGCTGGGCAAGCTCGCCCGCCAGCCTTTCGGTGATTTTGCGCAGAGTCCTCTGAAGTGGCTCGCGAAGGGGGAGGTCCGTGCCCTCGTTCATGTGGCCTCGTACGCAGTGACCTGTGCAGACAATCTATCCTCCGAGGCGGTTTCCGCAGCCAAAAAGAACCCTCGTGAGTACCCGATCTGCGGGATATGGTTGGGACCAGTTGCCAATCTGTGGGCTTGTGCACGTCACGGCATGGATTTCTTATTATCAAAGTGTCTGAATAGGTGGCTTCAACCCTTTGATTTAGTTAAGCTCGCAACCCCATGAATACAGCAGTTGATGGTCTTCGCATTGAACACGTCCATGTCTGGCGTGGTGAGCGGCATGTCCTCAAAGGGGTCAGCCTGGAGGTCCATCCGCGCGAATTGCTGCATATCTCCGGGCCCAACGGCACCGGCAAGACCACGCTGCTGCGGGTCGCGAGTGGTCTACTGCGCCCGGAGCAGGGGACGGTTACCTGGATGGGCCGGTCGATAACCAGTTCTTCATCGCAATACCAGGCCGTCATGGCCTATTCGTCCCACGAACCTGCGCTGAAAAGCGATCTGACGGCGCTGGAAAACCTACGTTTTGCCGTCGGATTGAAGCGCCGGGTCACCCTTCATGAGCTGCGCACGGTGCTCGATTGCACCGGCGTCGGGCCTATTGCCGATTTACCCACCCGGGTGCTCTCTGCCGGACAGCGCCGCCGCGTGGCCCTGGCGCGGGTATTGGCAATGAGGGCCACGCTGTGGCTGCTCGATGAACCCTATTCGAATCTGGACGCGTCGGGCACCCAGCTTCTGTCCGAGTTGCTGCAGGCACACGTCGAAGGCGGCGGTGTGGCGTTGGTGGTCGCGCATCATGCCTTGGCGCTCGACTGCAATGTGCGTCGCCTGGAGCTCAATTCATGACGGTGGGGGGCTGGGAAGCGTTTGTGCTGATCGTGCGCCGTGAATTGGTTCTCAGTTTTCGGCGACCCGAGCAATTATTGCAGCCATTGGTGTTCTTTCTGATCGTGACCACGCTGTTTCCGCTGGGATTGAGCCTGCAGCTGTCGCTGCTGCGAGACATATCCCCGGGTGTGCTTTGGACGGCTGCGCTGCTATCGTCGCTGCTGTCGCTGGATGCACTGTTCAAGAGCGACGCGGACGACGGCACATTGGAGCAACTTAGCCTCAGTGGGCAGAGTCTTACCCTCATTGTGGTAGCCAAAACCTGCGCTCACTGGCTGGTCAGCGGGGCGGCGCTGGTGGTGGTTTCGCCGATTGTGGCGACTGCGCTGGGTATTCCGGTTGCTGCATTTGCGACAATGATGCTGAGTTTGGCCCTGGGAACAGTGACCCTGAGCTGGCTCGGGGCCATCGGGGCCGGACTGACGATCGGGCTGCGCCGCGGCAACGTGCTGCTCTCGCTGATCGTGCTGCCGTTGGCGACGCCGTTGTTGATCTTCGGCGCCGCCGCGACCGAGCGGGCGATTTCCGGGTCGAGTGCCGTGGGGGCCATGTATTTTCTAGCGTCGGTTTGCGTGTTCACCTGTACGCTGGCGCCGCTGGCAGCGACCGCCGCGCTGCGCATCACTTTGGAGTAATGCTCGAGGATTCATGTGGACCTGGTTCTATAAACTCGCTTCTCCGCCCCATGTGTACGGGATCGCTGCCGCATTTGTGCCGTGGCTGCTTGGGCTGGCTGCGCTGGCGCTTGGCTACGGCCTTATCGACGGACTGGCAATCGCTCCTCTCGATTACCAGCAGGGCGACGCGTTCCGAATGATTTACGTGCATGTGCCGAGCGCGATCTTGTCCTTGACGGTATACACCGTCATGGCGGCGGCCAGTGCGGTGGCGCTTATCTGGCGCATAAAGGTGGGGCATGCGGTGGCGGCAGCTTCGGCGCCGATCGGCGCTTCCTTTACACTTGCGGCCTTGGTAACCGGCTCGCTATGGGGCCGACCGATGTGGGGCACGTATTGGGCCTGGGATCCGCGGCTGACCTCCGAACTGATTTTGTTGTTTCTGTATGTGGGAGTGATGTCGCTGCGTTCGGCATTCGAGGACCCGGCACGCGGCGATCGAGCGGCCGCCCTGCTGGCCGTGGTCGGCGTGGTGAATGTTCCCATCGTTCACTTTTCGGTCGTTTGGTGGAACTCACTGCATCAGGGAGCGACCGTAGTTAGACTGGGCGCACCCAAGATGCCGGGCAGCATGCTATGGCCGCTGCTGGCGATGTGGCTCGGGTTCATGTTGTTCTACGGCGCGGTGCTGTGTATGCGCCTGCAGGGCGAACTGCTCAATCGCGAGCGGCAAGCGCTTTGGGTGCGGGAGGCGATCAAATCATGAGTAGCGGCTTCTGGTCCATGGGCGGGTACGCCCGCTACGTGTGGCCTTGCTTTGGCTTTGCCGGTGTGGTGCTGGCCTGGAACCTATGGTCAGCGCGCCGCGTTGTGGCCGCGGCTCGATTGCGGGCACGGCGTGCGCTGGAAATGGCGCTGGCCGAGGATGCATCGCGATGACTCCGCGTCGCAAGCGCTTGTTCGTGGTCTTAGGCATCCTCGGCGGCGTTGCCGCATCGGTGTCCCTCGCGGTCATGGCATCGCGCGAGAACATCATGTTCTATTACGATCCCTCGCAGGTTGTCGAAGGCAAGGCGCCGCTCGCCAAGCGGTTTCGCATCGGCGGCATGGTGGTCAAGGGCAGCGTGGCGCGCAAGCCGGGCGACTTGCAAGTGCGCTTCGTGTTGACCGATTTCGCGCATCAAGTGCCGGTGGAATACACCGGCGTGCTGCCGGATTTGTTCCGCGAAGGGCAGGGCATCATTGCCCACGGTACGATGGATTCGCATGGAGCGTTTGTTGCCGACGAAGTGCTCGCCAAGCATGACGAGAAATACATGCCTCCCGAAGTCGCCGCATCGCTGAAAAATAAGCCTGCCACCGGTCCGGCTGCTGTCAAACCCACGAGCTAGAAGCAAGAGAATCGACATGGCACCGGAATTGGGAATTTTTGCGCTGATCCTCGCTTTCATACTGAGCTTGTCGCAGGCGTTTTTCGGCTTGACGGGCGCCTGGCGCGGCAAGCCGGTTTGGATGGCCGTGGCGCGCCCGGCGGTGACCGGGCAATTCGTGTTTGTCGTCATGGCATTCTCCTGCCTGGTTTATTCGTTCGTGAACAACGACTTTTCGGTGCTGTATGTGGCGCGCAATTCGAACTCGCAGCTGCCCTTGTTCTACAAGGTCGCTGCGCTCTGGGGTGCGCACGAGGGCTCGCTGCTGCTGTGGATCCTGATTCTGTCGATCTGGAGCCTGGCGGTCGCAGCTTTCAGCCGCGCGCTGCCGTTGACCTTTTCAAGCCGCGTGCTCGGCGTGATGGGGCTCATCAGCTCTGGATTCATGTTGTTTACTCTGTGGACCTCGAGTCCCTTCCTGCGCTTGATTCCAGCCGCAGCGGATGGCGCCGATTTGAATCCCGTGTTGCAGGATTTTGCGCTCGCGATTCATCCGCCCATGCTGTACACGGGCTATGTGGGCTTTTCGGTGGCTTTTGCGTTTGCCTGCGCGGCCATGTTGGAGGGACGGCTGGATCAAACCTGGGCCAAGTGGACGCGCCCTTGGACTATTTTCGCCTGGCTGTTTCAGACCATCGGCATCGCGCTCGGCAGCTGGTGGGCTTACTACGAACTGGGTTGGGGCGGATGGTGGTTCTGGGATCCGGTTGAGAACGCCTCATTCATGCCGTGGTTGGCGGGCACCGCGTTGATTCACTCGCTCAGCGTCACGGAAAAGCGCGGCATCTTCAAGAGCTGGACGCTGCTCCTGGCGATCTTCGCGTTTTCATTGAGCTTGGTGGGAACCTTCCTGGTGCGCTCCGGCGTGCTGGTGTCGGTGCACTCGTTCGCAACCGATCCGACGCGCGGCTTGTACATCCTGGCGTTTTTGGTGCTGACCATCGGGGGTTCGCTCACGCTGTACGCCTGGCGCGCGCCGAAGCTGTACGCGCCGGGGGGATTCGAGCTGTTTTCCCGCGAATTTTTTCTGCTGGTGAACAATGTGATTCTGGCGGCCGTGGCAGCCTTGGTCCTGTGGGGTACGTTGTCGCCCTTGGTGTACGAGCTGCTGGGCGTCGGCAAGATCTCAGTGGGTCCGCCGGTGTTCGCAGTGATGTTCCTGGTACCCATGTTGCCGCTGATGGTATTCATGGCCATCGGCATGCACTCGGTGTGGCGGCGCGGCAAGCTCACGGGGACCGCGAAGCCGCTGTGGTGGCTGGCCGGCGCCGCGATCCTGTTGTCGTTAGGCGTTCAGGGCTTGGTGTTCGGCGAGCTGCACTGGCTGGGGTTGCTGGGTTTCAGCTTCGGTTTCTGGATTATTTTTTCCGCGCTGCTCGAGCCTTTGCGCCGCCTGCGTCAAAAACAAACCCTGACCGCGGCGCTCATGGGGATGTGCATCGCGCACCTAGGGGTCGGCATGTTTGCCATCGGCGCCAGCGGTGTCGAGAGCTACAAAATAGAAAAGGATGTCTCACTGAAGCCGGGCGGCAGCTTTCGGATCGCGGGTTATGATTTCAAATTCTTAAGCGCCGCAAACGTGCGCGGACCGAACTATGACGCCGTGCAGGCCGAGGTGCAGGTGACTCGCGGCGGCAAACCGGTGACGTTGCTGGAACCGCAGAAGCGTCATTTCTGGGTGCAGCAGACCGCGAACAGCAAGGCCGCCATTTCCGTGAATTGGGCGCGGGACCTGTTCGTGGCCATGGGCGACCCCTTGGGCGATAACGCCTGGAGCATGCGCATTCAATATAAGCCGCTGGTGCGTTACATCTGGCTCGGCGCCATCGTCATGGCGCTCGGCGGGTTGATCGCGGCAACCGATCGGCGCTATCGAGTCAAGGTTCCGGCCGCCGCGCCAGGGTTGGTGACGCCGCCTGCTCCGCACACGGAACTGGGTTCAGCCTGATGTGGAAGTTCCTGCTGCCATTTGCGGCGTTCGTCGCGCTCGTCGTGCTGTTCGCCTTTGGCTTGAATCCCAATCGGGATATCCATGCATTGCCCTCGCCGCTGATCGGCAAGCCTGCGCCGGAATTCGCGCTGATGGACGTCATGGACGCCTCGAAGGTCGTCAGCAACGCAACGCTGAAGGGGCAGGTGTATGTGCTGAACGTGTGGGGCACCTGGTGTTTCGCCTGCCGCCAAGAACACGAGGCGCTGCTCGAGATCGCACGGCAGCACGTGGTGCCGATCATCGGTTTGGACTACATGGATGAGCGCGAAAAGGCGAAGCAATGGCTCACGCAGCTCGGCAACCCCTATAACGCCGTGGCTTTCGACACCGACGGCAGAACCGCGATCGATTGGGGGGTGTACGGCGCGCCGGAAACCTACCTGGTGGACACCAAGGGCCGCGTGATCTTCAAATTCATCACGCCAATGACCGCGGATGTCTGGCAGCACGAATTCTTGCCGCGCATAGCCGCTGCGCGCCGGGACGGCGCATGATTCCCCGTGCCCGTACTTGGCCGTTGGGAATTGCATTGCTGCTTGCGGCGCTTGGTGCCCTTGCGCAAACCGAATCAGCCACGCGCCTCGACGCCAACGGCCAGCTCGAGGATCCTACATTGCAGGTGCGCTTCGAGCGCATCACCAAGGAATTGCGCTGTCTCGTCTGTCAAAACGAGTCAATCGCCGATTCGAATGTCGAGCTTGCCAGCGATCTTCGCCGACAGGTGCGGGAAATGCTCATCGCCGGCAAGAGCGATGATGCGATCTTCAAGTTCATGACGGACCGCTATGGCGAGTTCGTGCGCTTCGGGCCGCCGCTTTCGGCCAAGACACTATTGATATGGGGTGCACCGTTCATCGCGTTGCTGCTGGGCGTCGTCATCATCTATAGAGTTGCGCGCAATCGCTCGCGCATGCCGTTGGACGAATGACTACCTTCCTCGTCGTCGCAGCCTTCATGGCTGCGATTGCCGCGACCGCGGTCGCCGTACCGCTGCTGCGCGATCGGAACAGCCGCATTGTGGGCGCGATCGCAGCGGTTCTGGTCATCGGCGCCGCCGCCGGACTGTACCCGCTGTGGTCGAATTGGAATTGGCACGCGCCAGCCGCTTCGGCAGCCGCGCCTAAGCCCGACATTCTGGCGATGGTCGCCAAGCTCGAGCAGCATATGCGCGATCACCCCGATGACATGCAGGGCTGGCTGATGCTCGGCCGCTCCTACGTGGCATTGAATCGCTCGGATGATGCTGTCACCGCCTACGATCACGCGCATCGCCTCGGCAAGAACGCGGATGCCGCCTTAGGGTTGGGCGAGGCCTTGAGCATGCGCGCGGGCGGCGATATCACGCCGGAGGCAGCACAACTGTTCGAGGAGGCATTGACGCTCTCGCCGGACAATCCAAAGGCGCTGCTCTACGGCGGCTTTGCCGCTGCGATCCGCGGCGACAGGACGCTGGCGCGCAGCCGCTGGCAGGCGCTGAAGGATCTGCATCCGCCGCCGCAGATCGTACAAATGCTGGATGCACGAATCGCGGAGCTCGGACCGAGCGGCGCCGCCGGCGATGCGCAAGCAGCGCCCGCAGGGACGAGTTCGTCGCCCGCGGGGACGAATACGAGCGCCGTGGGGTCGGCGCCAGCCGAGGTGGCTGTCAATATCCAGTTAGCGCCGGCGTTGAAATCAAGACTAAAATCGGAGGCCTCCTTGTTCGTATTCGCTCGTGAGCCCGATGGCCGGGGTCCGCCCCTGGCTGCGAAGCGCCTGACGAGCGCCGCCATCGGTACACAGGTGCACTTGACGGCCGCGGATTCCATGATACCCGGACGCGTGCTGTTGGCCGGCAAGCGGGTGTCCGTCACGGCGCGAATATCATTCAGCGGACAACCCATTCCCGCGGCGGGTGATCTGTACGGCGAAGTGTCGACGGACGTGGGCCACGGGGGCGCGCTCGATCTCTTGATCGATCGCGTGGCCGAGTAGGGAATGCCATGAGCGTCGCGAAAAGTCTGGCGGCCGGACGGATCCTCGAAGATCAGCTGTTTCCGTATCCGGAGCTGCGGCACAAGGACCAGGAGGTGCTGCGCCTCATGGTCGATGCGATCGATCAATTCTTGAGCCCCAAACATCAGGACTTCAAGCGCTGGGACCGCGACGCGCAGCAGCCGGCAGAGTTCATCCAGGGGCTGCGGGACCTGGGTTTGTTCGGTCTCATCGTGCCGGAAGAATACGGCGGGCTCGGCCTGTCGAACGCCGGCTATGCTCGCGTATTGAGTCAGAGCAGCAGCCACGATAGCTCGGTGTCCCTCACCATCGGCGCGCACAGTTCGATTGGCATGAAGGGCATTTTGCTGTTCGGCACTGCCGAGCAAAAAGCTCGCTACCTGCCGAAACTGGCCAGCGGCGAATTGATTGCTGCATTTTGCCTGACGGAGTCCGGCGCCGGCTCCGATGCCGCCTCGATTCGCACGCAAGCGGTCAAGAATGCCAACGGCACCTGGACCTTGAACGGCGAGAAGATTTGGATCACCAACGGCGGCATCGCCGATCTGTACACCGTGTTTGCACGCACGTCATCTCAAGCCGGCAAGATAACCGCCTTCGTGGTGGAGGCGGCGTGGCCGGGAGTCAGTCATGGGCAGCATGAGGACAAGATGGGCATCCGTGCCTCCTCGACCACCACGGTGAGTTTTGCGGACGTCCAGGTACCCGCGGAGAACGTGCTGGATGTGGAGGGCAAGGGATTCAAAGTGGCCATGGCAATATTGAACAATGGTCGCACCGGGTTGGGGGGCGGCGCTGTAGGCGGCATGAAGGCGCTGATCGCGCTGTCGAGCCATCAAGCGCAAGGCCGCAAGCAATTCAATCAGCCAATCGCTGAATTTGGGCTGATTCGCGAGAAAATCTCGCAAATGGCGCTCGATTGCTTCGCAGCTGAGAGCGTGGTCTGGATGGTCGCTCATTACATCGATTCCGGTGTTGAGGACTATTCGGTCGAAGCGGCCATCAGCAAGGTGTTTGCCAGCGAAGCATTGCAGCGCAGCGCCTACGAAGCGCTGCAGATTGCGGCCGGCAGCGGCTTCATGCGCGAATACCCCTACGAGCAAATTACCCGCGATTGCCGAATTTTGTCGATTTTCGAGGGAACCAATGAGGTGCTACGACTGTATATAGCCCTGTCTGCCCTCAAGGATCTGGGTAAATCATTGGGCGACATGAAGGCGGCGGTCGACGACATCTTCAACAACCCCATTAAAGGATTCGGGGTATTAACCGACTACGCGGAGAGACGCCTGACCCAGGCGACCGGGGTAGGGCGCGACAAAATATTAGCTTCCATGCCGCAACTTTTGCGCGACGCCGCGGGTATTTATGAGCGATATACCGTGGAACTGGCGAGAACCTGCGATTTTTTGCTGCGCAAGCATGGCAAATCCATTGCAGACCGGCAGCACGCACTCAAGAGGGTTGCCGACATTGCCATTGATCTATTCGTGGGACTGTGTGTATTGTCGCGCGCCGCAGCGCTGGCCGGGACGCCGAATGAGAACGGTTCTCAGGCGGTCGCCATCGCGCGCGTGTTTGCGCAGCAGGCTAAACGGCGCATGGCCAATAACATACGGCGTGCGGAGCGCAATGAGGACGAAGAGATGAATCGATTGGCTGGATTCATCTTGGACAAAGGAAGTTATCCCTGGGATGTGGTGTCATGAGTACTATGTTGTTTGATCAACAACCTGAAACGACCGCGCCGCCGAAGGTGCTGAACCGGCGCATGATCGCCTGGTCGGTCGGCGGGCTGTTAATTGCGATTGTGGCATCACTGGTCGCGTGGCGTATCACGCATGCGCTGGCTAAACCGGAAGCGGTCGTTTCGACCATCCCCACGGTTTCGGTCGCGGAGGTCGGCATCAGCGCCGTGCCGTCCACGGTCAGCATCATCGGCACCATTGCGGCACGCTATGACATGCCGATTGGCGTGGAAGGCGATGGCGGCCGTGTTACGGCGGTGTATGTCGAGGCCGGCGATCACGTGAAACAGGGCCAGGTGCTGGTGCACCTGAACAATTCGGTGCTCGAGCCGCAGGTCACCAATTTGGAAGCCGCGCTCGATCAGGCACGCGCCGAGGCAGAATTGGCTGACGCCGAATATCAACGTGCCCGCGCGGTGGGTGCCTCCGGTGCGTTATCGGCCGAAGAGACGCAAAAGCGCAAATCGAGCGCTGTGACCGCGGCGGCGCACGTCAAGGTGGCTGCGGCGCAGCTCGCTGAAGCCAGGGCGCGATTGGCTCGGGCCGATGTGCGTGCACCGGCCAATGGCATCATTCTCACCCGCAGCGTGGAAGTCGGGCAGACGGCGATGCCGGGCGGGGAAGCGCTGTTTCGCTTATCCAAGGATGGCGAGACGGAGTTGCGTGGCCAGGTGGCCGAGCAGGATCTGCCGTTGCTCAAGGTGGGGCAGCTGGTGGACGTGAGACTCACGGGGACCTCGAAGATTTATCAAGGCCGCATTCGGCTTCTGGGCGCGGTCATCGATCCGGCGACGCGCCTCGGAACGGCCAAGGTCTCACTTACGCCTGATCCAAACTTAAGGCCGGGCGCCTTTGCGCGCGCGCAGGTGACGGTGAGCAATGCCGAGCGCGCCGTGTTGCCGCAAACCGCGGTGCTGAATGACGACAAAGGCAGCTACGTACTCATCGTCAATGCGCAAGGCAAGGTCGAGCGTCGCGCGGTGCGCGTGACCGGCATGGTGCCAAGTGGCGTGACCGTTGCCGAAGGCATCAATCCCAAGGATCA
>DATMKO010000462.1:0-3530 GCA_035571175.1 Steroidobacteraceae bacterium
CGGGATTTTTCTCGTAGCCGCGCCGCTCGCTGGAGGCATCGCTCAAGACGTAGGCGTAATCCTTGTCGAGCGCACCCCATTCGCGCAGCGATTCGAGAAGTTTCTCCTGGTCTTCCTTGCTGACCGAAGCGTCCAGTGCGTGCTGGCGTGTAGCCTTGGCCAACAGCTCCGCCACATGACCCTGGTAGTCAGCTTTGATCTCGCGGTAGCGTAGCGGTTTGCCGCCAAACGCCTGGGGGCTGTGCAGGTAAGCGTTGTAATTGACCTGACAGAAGGGCTCCAGAGGCACGCGCAATACCTTGGCGTAGTGCATCATCCCGAGATGGTGATAGGGGATTCGCCACGGTCCCGGATTGATGTAACAGTCCTTGTCGAATTCGCATTGCTGCGAAAACCCGCCAAGCTCCGTGTAGCGGTCGCCGCCGCGAATCGTCCAGTTTCAGCCGCCGGCCCGGTCGTTGTATTCCAGCACTTGGACTGAATAGCCGGCATTGCGCAGCTCGTAAGCCGCAGTCATGCCAGCCAACCCGGCGCCGAGAATCAACACCGAAGCACCTTTGGGCGCGCCTTGCAGATTGATCGGCCCCTGATAAGGCGATTCAGCTGCGAAGCCAAGGCTGCTCATCGCTTGGTACATGGCGCCGGCGCCGGCGGTGGACCCGATCATTTGCAACAGCCGGCGGCGACTCAACGAATACGAACCATCCTCATTTTCCATTGTTTCCCCATACGTTTCGCCATGCCATCGTGATCCATAGTACATGAGGACGTTGCGTCGTAATGTAGTGAAACTTGCCGCAATGTTTTTGTTGAACTGCTGCGGCTGCTGGAAGTCTTATACAATGCCGATAAGCTGACTGTGTAACGGGTGATGTTATGCAAAACCTTACGAAAATTCGCTCAATCCTACTTAACCTCTGCGGCGTTGCCGCGCTCGCGCTCACCGCTCCAGCCTTTGCGCAGCACAGCGGTGGCGGTGGCGGTGGCGGCGGCGGCGGCGGTCATGGCGGCGCAGTGGCGGGCCATGGCTCTTATGGTGGCGGATACCGCGGTGGTTATTACGGCGGATACCGCGGTGGTTACTACGGCGGTTACCGAGGCGGCTACTACGGTGGGCGCTACGGATACGGTTGGGGATATCGGGGCGGCTATTGGGGCGGCGGCTATTGGTGGGGTCCCTGGGGTTGGGGATGGGGCGGCCTCGGGCTGGGCCTTTATTTCGCGACCTTACCCTACTATTACTCGACCTATTGGTACGGCGGCATTCCCTACTACTATGCCGGCAATACGTACTATGTGTATGACGGCACCATGGGCCAATATCGGACCGTCGCACCGCCTCTGGGTCCGCCTGATCAGGCAGGAGTCGGGGGCCAGGGACCATCCGAGCTTATTTCCTATCCCAAGAACGGACAGAGCCCCGACCAGCAGGCCACGGATAAGTACGAGTGCTATAAGTGGGCTGTCGCACAGCTCGGATATGATCCGACCACGGCAGGGGGCGGCACGGTGCGTCGCGACCTGACTGATTACAACCGGGCGCAAACAGCCTGTCTGGAAGCTCGCGGTTATAGCGTCAAGTAGTGCGCCGGCGCGCCCGGGCGCTTGAGGCCGCCGGCCGGCAGCCCCGGATGTCCGCGCAAGTTTTTTCGACATGAATCTCGTGTCATGTCAAACTATGCGGTTTTGGACCCCGGGGTTACCGGGCCCCACCTAAACATACGGAATTTCGTTATGGCCCGCACAATACCCCTTTCCGATATCCGCAATATCGGCATCATCGCCCACGTCGACGCCGGCAAGACGACGACGACGGAGCGCATCCTGTATTACACCGGCCGTAAGCACACCATCATCGACATTCACGATACCAAGGATCTGAAGACCTCGACGACCACCGATTATCTGGAGCAGGAACAGAAGCGCGGCATCACGATTCAAAGCGCCGCGGTATCCGCGTTCTGGCGCGGCAAAAAAATCAACCTCATCGACACGCCGGGACATGTTGATTTCACCATCGAAGTCAACCGCTCGTTGCGCGTGCTCGACGGCGCCGTCGTGGTATTCGACGGCGTGGCGGGTGTGGAGCCGCAATCGGAAACCAACTGGCGTCTGGCCGACAACTACGGCGTGCCGCGCCTTTGCTACGTCAACAAGATGGATCGCAGCGGCGCCAACTTCTTGCGCTGCGTGGACATGATCAAGAAGCGCCTCGGCGCGCGGCCGCTGCCGGTGCAGATTCCCATCGGTTCCGAGGATAATTTCAAAGGCATGGTCGATCTCATTGAAATGAAGGCCTTGGTGTGGGAATCGGACGACAAGGACGCGGAGTGGAAAAGCCTCGAAGTCACTGCGGATCTGGCGGACAAACTGCACATCACGACGCCCAGCGATCGCAAGCTGCTGGACAGCGTCGCGCAATTTCGCACCGAGTTGGTCGACACCTGCCTCGAGCAGAACGACGAGGCGATGGAAGCGTATCTGACGCACGGTACGGTTCCATCGGGCGATATCCTGCGCCAAGCGCTGCGCAAGGGCACCTTGAATTCCGCCTTCACGCCCGTGCTATGCGGCTCGTCCTATAAGAACAAGGGCGTGCAGCAGGTGCTCGACGCGGTCGTGGATTATCTGCCGGCGCCAACCGACGTGCCGTCGATCAAGACCGTCGATGCCGACGGCGAGCCCATCGGCGAACGTAAATGCTCGGACGACGAGCCGTTTGCAGCGCTGGCCTTCAAGGTGATCAATGACATTTACGGCGCGCTTACTTTCATCCGCGTCTACTCCGGTGTGTTGACCAAGGGCGCTTCGATATTGAATTCGACCCGCGGCAAGCGCGAGAAGATCGGCCGCATGGTCGAGATGTTCGCCAAAGAAGCCAATCCGGTCGAGGAAGCACGCGCCGGCGACATCATCGCGCTGGTTTCGCTGGCGGACACGGAAACCGGCGATACGCTGTGCGACTCGGAGAATCCGGTGGTGCTCGAACGCATGCGCTTTCCGGAACCGGTCATCAGTGTCTCGGTCAAGTCGAAGAACAAATCCGAACAGGAAAAATTCGGCGCTGCGCTCGGCAAGATGGTGCGCGCCGATCCCTCGCTGCATCTGGAAACGGATCGCGAAACCGGTCAGACGATTCTGCGCGGCATGGGTGAATTGCACCTGGAGGTCACTCTCGATCGCATGCGCACCGAGTTCGGGGTCGAAGGCACCATGGGTGAACCCCAGGTCGCGTACCGCGAGACCATCACCAAGAAGATTCAGGAAAATTACATTCACAAGAAGCAGACTGGCGGCTCCGGCCAGTTCGCCGAAGTGTGGATCATCTTTGAGCCGCTGCCGCGCAGCACCGGATTCGAGTTCGTCGACGAAACGGTCGGCGGTTCGGTACCGAAGGAGTTCGTGCCGTCGGTCGAAAAGGGCCTGAAAGTACAAAAAGAGGACGGCGTGCTCGCTCACTATCCAACCGTGGATTTCCGCGCGACATTGATCGACGGCAGCTTCCACGATGTCGATTCCAATGCGATGAC
>DATMKO010000463.1:0-7029 GCA_035571175.1 Steroidobacteraceae bacterium
ACATTGAACCGTACGAGAATCGCCTGGTGATTCGATTTCGGGTGGACGGTGTGCTGCGCGAAGTGCTGCAAACCAAGCGCGCGGTGGCACCGCTCGTGGTTTCGCGCATCAAGGTCATGTCGAAACTTGATATCGCGGAACGCCGGCTGCCGCAAGACGGCAGAATTTCGCTGCGCATTGCGGGACGCGCGGTTGACGTACGCGTCTCCACCCTGCCCTCCGGCCACGGCGAACGTGTGGTGCTGCGACTGCTGGACAAACAGGCCGGCCGAATCGAACTTACCGCGCTGGGAATGGATCCGCGCACGCAGGCATTGATGGATGAAATCATCCACAAACCGCACGGCATCATCTTGGTGACCGGTCCCACCGGTTCCGGCAAGACCACGACGCTGTACGCCGCCCTCGAACGAATCAATGACAACACCCGCAATGTCATGACGGTCGAAGATCCCATCGAGTACTACATCGACGGCATCGGCCAGACGCAGGTCAACACCAAGGTGGAAATGACCTTCGCCAGGGGTCTGCGCGCGATTTTGCGGCAGGACCCCGATGTGGTCATGGTCGGGGAAATCCGCGACCTGGAAACGGCGCAGATCGCCGTACAGGCGAGCTTGACCGGACACTTGGTACTCTCGACCCTGCATACCAACACCGCTGTGGGCGCAGTCACGCGCCTGCGGGACATGGGCATTGAACCGTTCCTGCTGTCATCAAGCCTTATCGGCGTACTGGCGCAGCGCCTGGTGCGCGTGCTCAATCCGTCGAACCGGGAGAAATACCTGGCCGGCGAATACGAGCGCCGCCTCCTGAATCTCGACCCCAAGGGTCCGCCCGTGGAGCTGTTCCGGCCGAGCAGCGACCCCGGCAACGGCGGGTACCGCGGCCGTACCGGCATCTATGAGCTCATCGCGGTCGACGATCACATGCGCACCATGATTCACGATGGATCCTCGGAACAGGAGCTGGAGCGTTACGCGCGCTCGTCGAGTCCGGGTATCCGCGACGACGGCCGCAAGAAGGTGATGTTGGGCGAAACCACCTTGGAAGAAGTGCTGCGCGTCACCCGTGAAGACTAGGAACTGCTCCTGATGGGTGCGTTCGAATACACAGCACTCGATGCGGAAGGCCGCGAACGCAAGGGCCTCATCGAGGGTGATACTCCCAAACATGTCCGGCAGCTGCTGCGAGACAAACAGCTGCTGCCGATGGACATCCAGGAAACCGCGGCCCAAGAATTGAAACAAAGCCGGCGGCGGCGATTTTTGCGCCGCGGCCTGTCCACGTTGGATTTGGCAATGCTGACGCGGCAATTGGCAACCCTGTTGCGATCGGGTCTGCCGCTCGAGGAGACGCTGCAGGCAGTGGCCGAACAAACGGAAAAGCCGCGCGTGCAGCGCATTATTCTCGGCGTGCGCAGCAAAGTCGTCGAAGGCCACCCGCTGGCCGACGGGTTGCGGGATTTTCCACAGGCTTTTCCGGAAATCTATCGCGCCACCGTTTCCGCCGGCGAGCAGTCCGGCAAGCTGGATCAGGTTCTGGAGCGGTTGTCGGATTACACCGAATCGCGCCAGGTCATGGGTCAGCAAGTCAGCAACGCGCTGGTATATCCCATTGTCTTGCTGGTGCTGTCTTTCGGCATCGTGTCCTTCTTGCTGGCGTATGTGGTGCCGCAGGTGGTCGCGGTATTCGAATCCAGCCACCAGGAATTGCCCCTGGCGACCCGCATTCTGATCGGCATGAGCGATCTGATCCGCCACTATTGGGTCTATGCGCTGATTGTCATTGCCGCCGTCGTCTGGGGGTTCCTACGCTGGCTCAAGAATCCGGAAGCGCGCTTGCGCTTCGATCGCTTCCTATTGCGGGTGCCGGTGGCAGGAAAGCTCATTCGCGGGCTGAACACCGGGCGTTTCTCGCGCACATTCAGCATTCTGACCGCCAGCGCGGTACCGGTGCTCGAAGCGCTGCGGATTTCCGCCGAGGTGGTTACCAACCTGCCGATGCGCCGCGCGGTGGAAGAGGCGGCGTCGCGGGTTCGCGAAGGCGCGCCGATCGGCAAATCTCTCGCGGCGCGCAAGCTGTTTCCGCCGATGATGATTCACTTGATCAGCAGCGGCGAAAGCAGCGGCGAGCTGGAAAAGATGCTGGAGCGGGCGGCGACCAACCAGGAGCGTGAAATGGACGGCTTGCTGTCCAACATGACCAACCTTTTGGGCCCCTTCATGGTGGTTTTCATGGGGGCGATCGTCATGTTCATCGTAATTGCGCTCTTGCTGCCGATTTTTCAGCTCAACGACCTGGTCAAATAGCCAACTGTGCATCAGGGTATTGCACGGAAGCCGCATTTCCGTTTATAACGCGCGTGCTTCACCAATGAACCCACACCGGCCTTCGGAGCATGAGCGAAAAGCCTGAATCGGACGAGTTCGAGGAAGAGGACGCCGAAGACACTGCGCCCGGAAGTGAGGATGTCGACGTCGATCACATCATGCGGGATGTCGATTCCCAGCGGCGGCGCGCGCCGAAGGGAGCGGAGCCTGCCTGGCGCCGCCTGGAACGCGTCATGGAGGAACGGCGCACCGCCGAACTGATGAGCGATTTCGACGACTACGAGATTGCCGGAGGGGACGGCGCTGCCGCTGATCCGAACGCGATGGATGAAGGGCCGGAATCCGGCGAAAAAAGCGCGCGCAAGAAGAAGAAGACCCGCTGACCCAAACTCTCAGATCTCGTTGCGCTTGGCGAACTGACCAATGTAGTCCGCCGCGCGGAACGCGAGCGCCTGAATGGTCATCGTGGGCTGCCCTCTGCCGGACGTGACGAAACTCGAGCCATCGCATAAGAATAGGTTCGGTACATCGTGCGTGCGATGGTACTTGTCGACCACCGAGGTTGCCGGATCATTGCCCATCCGCGCCGTTCCCAATAAATGCACGCCGAAGACGTTTTCGGAAATCTCATTGCGCCAGATCTTCTGCGCCCCGGCCGCCTGCAGGATTTCGTACGATCGGTCCTGCAGGAACTTGGCCATGGCCAGATCGTCGGGATGATCCTTGTAGGTGACGCGGATGGCGGAAATACCCCAGGCATCCTTCAAGGTTGGGTCGATGCTGACGCTATTCGACTCCAGCGGCAGCGAGGTGGTGTGGCCGGTTGAGGCCATGGCGCGCGGAAATGCTTCCAGGCGCGCCTTGAATTCCGCTCCCCAGCGCGGCAGGTCGCCGCCGGAATCCAGCGCCCACAAAGCCGGCTGCGGATTGATGCGCGCATCGATGCCGCCGCCGCCGTAGAACCCGCGTTTCGGGTCGGAATCGTAGAAATCGTGCAGGATGCGCGTGACCTGCACGCTCTTGTATTCGTTCAAATTGTGCTCGAATATGCCCTGCGCGCCTGAGCCTTGGTTGAACATCAAATGCTTGCCGACCATGCCGCTCGAATTGGCGAGCCCTTGTGGGAAGCGATTGCTGGTGGAATTGAGCAGCAATCGCGTCGTCTCCGCGCCATTCGCCGACAGCACCACGGCTCGCGCCGGTTGAAAGTGCGAGCGTTTCTGGCTGTCGAAGTAGTGCACGCCGGTGGTGCGCCCCTGCGCATTGGTGTCCACGTGGTACACGAAACTATTGGCGCGAATTTCACACAGCCCGGTGGCCTCTGCTTCCGGGATCATGGTGTACAACGTGGAGGACTTGGCTTGCGCTTCGCAGCCGTAGCCCATGCAGAAGCCGCAATGTATGCATTGCGAGCGGCCGCGATACGGCTGTGACGCGATCGCCATCGGCGCCGGGAACGGATGCAGCCCCAGCTTGCGGGCTCCACGCTCCAGCAGCACGCCGGAGGATTTGACCGGCAACGGCGGCATGGGATAGGGCTTGCTGCGCGGCGGATCGAAGGGGCTGGCGTTGGCGAGGCCCGACACACCGACCTCCCACTCCACCTTGGTGTAATACGGCTCGAGATCCTGATAGCTGATCGGCCAATCGGCAAATGCAGTCCCCGGGATGCTGCCGAGCACGCTGCGCTCGTTGAAGTCGATTTCGTGGAAGCGCCAGAAATTGGCGGTGTAATGCGTACTGCTGCCGCCGACCAATCGCGCATAGGAGGCCGGGAGAAGTCCGCCGCCCCTGGGTCGCTGCGCAGTTTCGGTCGGCAGCTTGCGGAATGTCTGCGGGGCGTACTGGGCGCTGTTGGTTATGCCGTTGAGAAAAAAGTACTTCAGTTCATCGTGTTCGAAATCAGCGGCCGACAAGCGCGGCCCCTGTTCGAACACCAAGACGGTGAATCCGCCCTGCGATAACTCGCGCGCCACGACGCCGCCGGCGGCACCCGAGCCCACCACCACGAAATCGACCATTTCGTCCGGCTTGAACTTGCGAGCCGTCAAGCGTGCTTCTCCGCGGGGTACGGAACGAAACCTTTGTACTCGGCATCGTAGTAACCAAACGGAGGTGCGAAGGCGTGTTGATCGGCAAAGCCCATCATCTTCCAGCCGGATCCTTGAAAATTGCCGCCGTACTTCGGTGAGCTGAACATTCCGAGGACCGTCAACGTCCGCGTGATTTCGAAGAATGGCGTGCGATCCACCGTCTTTAGGAACGCGATCTGCTGATCGCTGCCGGCCGCCGCAAACGACGCGGCCCCTGGGTTGGCGGCGCGAAATTTGCCCTGAAAATCGGCGAGTACGAGCCGATAGCCCGGTGCCATCGACGCAAAATACGTGGACAGCGATCGATCGATGAAGAACACCGCATGGGCCTCGCGGGCACCGCCCGTCGAACCGCTTGGCACGATCTGCGCGCCGACGGCTTCCACGTCGGCGCCTTCGGCGGCGCTGAAGAACTGGAAATGCGCAGGGGCTGCATCGGACACCTGGTCCGCGTGATGCGCCGCCGCCGCGATGCCCGGCCAATGCGCAGCAACCCACATGCTGCTGAAAAGGCCGCTGCTCGACAGCAGAAACGAACGCCGTGAGATGTCGTCCTGAGTGTCACCGGATGCGTTCATGATTCCCCTATGCGTTGCTGAATTTCCGCGCTCTCGTTGCAATCCTGCGCTCGACGCAAATGCTCAGTCAAGCGCGCGGGTTCGGGCGCGATGTTATGCACACGTGTTAAATCTCGCCGCGCTTGGCAAACTGGCCGATGTGATCGGCGGCGCGGAAAGCGAGCGCCTGTATCGTCATGGTCGGCTGGCCTCTGCCCGAGGTGACGAAGCTCGATCCGTCGCAGAGAAAAAGATTCCGCACGTCGTGAGTGCGATGATACTTGTCGACCACGGAACTCTCAGGATCGTTGCCCATCCGGCAGGTGCCGAGCAAGTGCACGCCGCCACGCGCCGGGCGCGGCGCAGCCCGCCAGGCCTTCTGCGCGCCCGCAGCCTGCATGATCTCGAACGCGCGGTCCTGCAAGAATTTCGCGGTCGCGAGATCGTCCGGATGATCCTTGTAGGTCACCCGGATTGCCGGGATGCCCCAGGCGTCCTTGAGCTTGGGATCGATGCTGACGCTGTTGGTCTCCTGCGCGAGGGATGTGCAATGCCCCGCCGCCACCATGCTGCACGTGAAAGCCTCAAGGCGCGCCTTGTATTCCGCGCCCCACAGCGGCAATTCTCCACCACTCGCGAGAGCCCACCCAAGGGGTTGCGAGCCCATGCGCGCATCGATGCCGCCGCCACCGTAAAATCCGCGCTTGGGATCGCTGTCGTAAAAATCGTGGATGATCCGAGTCACCTGCACGCTCTTGTACTCGTTGAGCTCATGCTCGAACTGCGCGTGCACGCCGGACCCCTGATTGAACATCAAGTACTTGCCCACCATGCCGCTTGAATTGGCGAGCCCCTGCGGAAAGCGGTTGCCCGCGGAATTCAGCAGCAGGCGCGCAGTCTCGGCGCCATTGGCCGACAACACCACTGCCCTCGCCTGCTGGAAATGTTCGCGTTTGTTCTCATCGAAATAATGTACACCCGCGGCGCGGCCATTTTTATCGAGCGCCACGTTGAACACATAGCTGTGCGGCCGAATCTCACACTTGCCGGTGGCTTCGGCCTCGGGGATCATCGTGTACAGTGTCGAGGACTTTGCCATCACCTCGCAGCCGAAGCCGATGCAAAAGCCGCAATGCGCGCACGCCGGCCGGCCGCGATACGGTTGCGACACGATTGCCATGGGCGCGGGAAAGGCATGCAGCCCGAGTTTGCGGGCGCCGCGTTCGAGCAGCACGCCTGATGACTTCACCGGCAGCGGCGGCATGGGATAGGGCTTGCTGCGCGGCGGATCGAAGGGACTGGCGTACGCGAGTCCGGATACGCCGACTTCCCACTCCACTTTGGCGTAGTAAGGTTCGAGCTCCTGATAGCTGATCGGCCAGTCGGCAAAGCCGGTTCCGGCGATGCCGCCGAGCAGGCTGCGCTCGTTGAAATCGTTTTCGCGAAAGCGCCAGAAGTTGGCGGTGTAGTGGGCGCTGCTGCCGCCGACGATGCGCGCATAGACGACCGAATTGCCCATCGGCGGCTGCTCCGCGGTCTTACCGGGATCGTCCCTGAAGGTCTGCGGGCTCACCGCGGGGTCGTTGGTGATGCCGCTCAAGTGGGCGTACTTGAGCTCATCATGTTCGAAATCGCCCGGTCCCAGGCGCGGTCCCTGCTCGAGAACCACCACGGTGAAGCCAGCCTGCGAGAGCTCGCGCGCCATCACGCCGCCGGCGGCGCCTGAACCCACAACGACGAAGTCGACGATCTCGCTGCTCTTGAACTTGCGGGCCGTCACGGGCGTTGTTCGATGTGTGGCAATGGGCGTCCTTTAGGGGGAACAGTGATCCTACCCGCGCCGAATTACGAGTCAAGACGAAAATGCGATGCACCGCGTTGCAGCCTGCAGCAAATCACTTTGCACCAAATCGGGAGCTATTTTTTCCATACGCGCAGCGGGCAATGCAATGCGGCCAGCGTGAAATCGTTGTCCGTCGTCAAAAGAAGTAAATCATAGCGGATACACAATTGAGCAAGCAGTGCGTCAATTGTCCCCAACTGCAC
>DATMKO010000464.1:0-3363 GCA_035571175.1 Steroidobacteraceae bacterium
ATCTCGCCGACGATTTGCTCGATGACATCCTCGATGGTCACCAACCCGCACACGCCGCCGTATTCGTCGACCACCATGGCAATATGGTTATGACTGCGGCGAAACTCCTTGAGCAACACATTGAGGCGTTTGCTTTCGGGAACGAACACCACCGGGCGCATGTATTCCCGGATCTCGAAATCCTCGTCAACCGCCGCCTGCAAGCGCAGCAGATCCTTCGCCAACAAGATGCCGAGGATTTGATCGCGGTCTTCGCCGATCACCGGGAAACGCGAATGCCCCGATTCGACCA
Source organism: Steroidobacteraceae bacterium (assembly GCA_035571175.1). Classification (GTDB taxonomy): domain Bacteria; phylum Pseudomonadota; class Gammaproteobacteria; order Steroidobacterales; family Steroidobacteraceae; genus Bog-1198. Next base: position 293 of record DATMKO010000464.1, read on the forward strand.
CCAGCTTGACCAGATCATCGGGCGATTCATCGCGCTCGACGAACACCATCTGCGAGCGCGGCACCATGATGTCGCGCACCTGCATATCGGCAACCGCGAGCACGCCTTCGAGCATCACCAGCGCATCGCTGTCGAACAGCCCGCGCTCGCTCGCTTCGCGTAGATGCTCCACGAGTTCCGCAAGATCCCGCGGTTCGCCGGACATCGACTGGGTAATGCGCTTTAACCAGCGGCCGGTGGTACCGCCAAGAGGCTGTTCGGACATGGGGGCAGAGCATACCGGATCAGCGATACGGGTCTGAAATCCCAAGCCGATCAAGGATTTGAATCTCACGGGACGCCATTTTCCTGGCTTGCGCCCTTTGTTCGTGATCGAAACCAAGCAGGTGCAGCACACCGTGGATCGTGATGTGCGCCCAGTGCGCCTCGAGAGTCTTGTGTTGGGCGCGGGCCTCGAGCGCGACGAGCGGTGCGCAAATCACCAGTTCGCCGAGAAAAAACCGGCCATCGGGAGCGCTTCCGGCCCCGGCAAACGACAGCACATTGGTGGGCCGGTCTTTGGATCGGTAACGCGCGTTCAAGCTGCGGCTGCGCATAGTGCCGACGACGTGGATGGACAGCACCCACTGCTTGCGCAGCGGTGCCAGCGCCGCCGTCGCCCAGCGGGCCAGCAGCTGCGGGCCGGGGGCCCAGGGGCGTCGCGACGAATAGCTCACATCGAGTTCAAGCGCGCTCAACTTGCGGCGCCGTCGTCCGGAGCGCTCGCTTCATAGGCTTGGACGATTCTCTGCACCAACGGATGCCGCACCACATCGCGCGAACTGAACATGGTGAAGGCAATGCCGCGCACGCCGCGCAAAATGTCGATCACCGTGCGCAAACCGGACGGTTTCGAATTCGGCAGATCCACCTGCGTGATATCGCCGGTAACGACGGCCTTGGAGCCGAAGCCGATGCGGGTTAGGAACATCTTCATCTGCTCGTTGGTGGTGTTTTGCGCCTCATCCAGGATGACGAATGAATCGTTCAGCGAGCGGCCGCGCATGAAGGCCAGCGGCGCAACTTCGATCACGTTGCGCTCGATCAGCTTGGCCACCCGTTCAAAGCCGAGCATTTCATAGAGCGCGTCGTACATGGGACGCAGGTAGGGATCCACCTTCTGCGACAGGTCGCCGGGAAGAAAACCCAAGCGTTCGCCCGCCTCGACCGCCGGCCGAACCAACACGATGCGCCGGACCTTTTCGGATTGCAGCGCCTCGACCGCGCAGCCAACCGCGAGATAGGTTTTCCCCGTGCCCGCCGGACCGATGCCAAAGGTCAGGTCGTGAGTACGTATATTGCTCAAGTATTCGGTCTGATTGGCGCCGCGCGCGCGCACAGCGCCACGCGAGGTGCGGACCTTGAGCTCATCCGAGTCCGCCTTGCCGTCGTTGTCCATATCCAGCGCTTGCAAAGCAATATGCACCCGCTCCGAATCCACCGGCTCGCGCTGCGCGCGCGCATACAGGTCCTGCAGCACCGATTCCGCGCGATTGATCGCGTCGATCATGCCGACCAGTTGAAATCGATTGCCGCGCCGTCTGACCTCGACGCTCAAGCGGGCTTCGATCAAGCGTAGGTGCTCATCGAGCGGGCCGCAAAGCTCCACCAATCGAACGTTGTCGGCCGGTGCCAGCAGGATTTCGCGCGACGCGGGATCCGAACTCACGGCGGCCCGTCGGCGGCGAGGCGCCCGCGCAGCGAATTGGGCATCGCCTCGGTGATGATCACATCGGCAAATTTATTGAGCAGCGACATTGGAGCCGCGGCGGGGCCATCGAAATTGACCCAGCGATTGTTGTCGGTGCGGCCGGCGAGCTGCGACGGATTGCGCTTTGACGGGCGTTCTACCAGCACCCGCTGCCGGCTCCCCACCATGCGCTGCGATATTGCCCGTGCCTGTCCGTTCAAGCGCTGCTGCAACAGTTCGAGCCTCCGCTGCTTGAGCTCATGCGGCACCTCATCGGGCAGCGCCGCGGCGGGGGTGCCGGGCCTGCGGCTGTAGATGAAGCTGAACGACTGATCGAAGCCGACATCGGCGATGAGATCCATGGTCGCCATGAAATCCTCATCCCGCTCGCCGGGGAAGCCGACGATCAAATCGGTTGAAATTGAGATGTCGGGACGCACGGCGCGCAGCTTGCGCAGCTTCTGCTTGTACTCGAGCACCGTATGACCGCGCTTCATGGCCGCAAGTATACGGTCCGAACCGCTTTGCACCGGCAGATGCAGGAAGTTGTTGAGCTGCGGAACGTTGGCATACGCCTCGATCAGGCTGTCGTTGAAATCCAGCGGGTGCGACGTTGTAAAGCGAATCCGCTCCACGCCGTCGATGCCGGCAATGAAATGAATCAGCGTGGATAAATCCGCGAGCGTGCCGTCCGCCATCGGCCCGGCGTAGGCGTTCACGTTCTGGCCCAGCAGCGTGATTTCGCGCACTCCCTGAGCGGCCAGGCGTTCGACCTCGGCGAGTACCTGCTCGAAGGAGCGGCTGATTTCTTCACCGCGCGTATAGGGCACCACGCAAAACGTGCAGTACTTGCTGCAGCCCTCCATGATGGACACGAAGGCGGTGGCCGCCGTGGTGCGCGCTTGCGGCAGGCGATCGAATTTTTCATTTTCCGGAAAACTGACGTCGATTTGCGGCCGGCCGGCCTGCTTCAGCTCCTTGATCATCGCCGGCAGGCGATGCAGAGTTTGCGGGCCAAATACCAGATCGACGAACGGCGCGCGCGCGGTGATGCCCTCGCCCTCCTGGCTTGCCACGCAGCCGCCGACGCCGATGACCACGTGCGGGCGCTCGAGTTTCAGTTGCCGCCATTCGCCCAGCAGGGAAAATACCTTTTCCTGAGCCTTCTCACGCACCGAGCAGGTGTTGACCAGCAGCACGTCCGCCTCGGCGGGATTGTCGGTGCGCTGCATGCCCTCGGCGGCTTCGAGCACGTCCCGCATCTTGCCGGAGTCGTACTCGTTCATCTGGCAGCCAAAGGTTTTTATGTATAAAAGTCCGGGCATCTTCCGCGTAGGCTCAC
>DATMKO010000465.1:0-4147 GCA_035571175.1 Steroidobacteraceae bacterium
GGCTCTCCTTGCCGGTCCGCGATTTGATGAGACTCAAGGTTAGCGGCGTCACGATCGTCATGGCGCCGGAGACCGCCAGTCCGTACGCTCCGCCCAGCGCCGCCGAGCTGCCGAAGCCGACCACCAATGCCAATGCCGCCAACATGAGAATCCAATTCATGGTGGGTACATAAATTTGTCCGGCGTGTTCCGCGGAAGAATGCTCGACACGCAGACGCGGCAACAGCCCCAAGCTGACGGCTTGCGTGGTCACAGAGAAGACCCCGGATATGACCGCCTGGGATGCAATGACGGTGGCGGCGGTTGCGAGCAGCACCAAAGGCCACAACGACCATGCGGGTGCCATCAGGTAGAAAGGATTACTGATCGCCGCCGGGTTCTCGATCAACATCGCCCCCTGGCCGAAATAATTCGTGACCAGCGCCGGCATGACGACGCATATCCAGCCCAGACGTATCGGCGTCTTGCCGAAATGACCCATATCGGCATACAGCGCCTCGCCGCCCGTGACGCACAAAAAAACACCGGCAAGCACCGCCAGCGAGCTGATTTGATGTTGGCCCAGCAGGCCAAGTGCGCGCGTCGGATCGAGCGCCAACAACACGCCCGGCTCGCGCACGATCCAGCGCAAACCCATTGCCGCCAATACCGCGAACCAGCCCAGCATCACGGGGCCGAACACGTTGCCGACGGAACCCGTGCCGTGGCGTTGAATGACGAACAGACCGATCAAGACCACCAGCGTGATTGGCAGTACCGGAAACTGCGCATCGGGGGCCGCCACATGCAGCCCTTCGACGGCGCTCAACACCGATATGGCCGGCGTGATGGCGCCATCCGCGAAGAACAATGAGGCGCCGAGAATGCCCAGGGTGCCGTACAGTTTTCGCCGTGGACTCTCGCGCGCGGTGTTGATCACCAGCGCGGTCAACGCCAGCACGCCGCCCTCGCCCTTGTTGTCGGCGTTGAGAACCACGGTGACGTACTTGAGAAGGATGACGAGAACCAGAGACCAGAAAATCAGCGACAGCACGCCGAGAACATGCTCCGGCGTAACGGCGATTCCCGGACCGGTGAAGCAGGCCGACACGGCGTAAAGCGGGCTGGTGCCGATGTCGCCGAACACCACACCGAGGGCCCCGAGCGCCAACGGCGCGAGCCTGCCATTCGCATTGCGTTCGCCCGACATCTTCACCCGGCACCCTGCAAGAAAAGGGCCCACAAAAGTGAGCCCTGTTTGGCTGGGGGACTAGGATTCGAACCTAGGTAAACGGTGTCAGAGACCGTTGTCCTACCGCTAGACGATCCCCCAAAACCGACTGAACCGTATACCGGAAGGCGGAAGGCGTTCTCTTGTACTAGCGTTTGGAGAACTGCGTGCCGCGGCGAGCTTTGCGACGACCGACCTTCTTGCGTTCCACTTCGCGCGCATCGCGGGTCACGAAACCCGCCTTGCGCAGCGGCGCGCGCAGCGACTCGTCGAACGCCATCAATGCGCGAGTAATTCCATGACGGATCGCACCGGCTTGACCGGTGATTCCGCCGCCCTCGACATGCGCGTCGACATCGAACTTGCCGTTCAATTCCACGGCGCCGAAGGGCTGCTGAACGATCATCCGGCCTGTTTCCCGACCGAAGAATTCCTCCAAGGTGCGACCGTTGATCGATACCTTGCCGGTCCCGGTCCGCAGATAAACGCGGGCGCTCGAGGTCTTGCGACGGCCGGTGCCGTAAAAGGAATTGGCGGCTGTTTTTGCCATTGATTGTCCTAAAGAACTTTAAAATTCCAGCGCTTTCGGCTGCTGTGCTTGATGAGGATGATCCTTGCCGCCGAACACATGCAGCTTCTTGTACATGCGTCGGCCCAGCGGGCCCTTCGGCAACATGCCCTTGACGGCAAATTCAATCGCGCGTTCCGGGTGCTCACTCAGCAGCTTGCCAAGCGAGATGCTCTTCAAGTTGCCGACATAGCCTGTGTGCTGATGATAGAACTTGTCCGTCAGCTTGGCGCCGGTGACGCGCACGGTGCCGGCATTGATGACGACAATGTGATCGCCAAGGTCCTGATGCGGGGCGTAATTCGGCTTGTGCTTGCCCTTCAAGCGATGCGCGATTTCCGATGCCAGACGGCCCAGAGTTTTGCCTGCCGCGTCGACTAGGTACCAGTCGCCGCGCGTTTCCTCAGGCTTTGAAAATACGGTATACATGGAGTGCTCAAGTGATTTTGGGTCTTGACGAAAGGCGCGAAAGTGTACAGAACAGCGAGTGCAGATGCCAGTCCCGCCTCCCCGCCTTAAGCACCTATAATATAATGTGTTGATGGCCACCCGCAGATTCGACCTAGCCGATCGCCTGATTGGCGAAATAGACAATATAATCAAGGTCTTAACCCTACCGGCACGGCCGCGGCGCGAGATTCCGGAATTCGCCCCCGCGACAACCTTGGCGCCGGCCGAGCGCGAATCCTCGGTGCGCCTGATGCGGGTCAACCATTCCGGAGAAGTCGCCGCCCAGGCCCTGTACCAGGGTCAAGGCCTAACCGCACGCGATCAGGGTGTGCGAGCAGCCATGCGCGAAGCGGCCGCCGAGGAAGTCGATCATTTGGCGTGGTGCGAGCAACGCTTGAAGGAATTGCAGGGGCGCACCAGCATCTTGAACCCGCTGTGGTACCTGGGCTCCTTTGCCCTGGGCGCCTTTGCGGGCGCACTTGGCGATCGCAACAGTCTCGGGTTCATTGCCGAGACCGAAAAACAAGTTGAATCGCATTTGCGCGATCACCTGGAGCGTCTCAGCCCCAAGGATTCGCGCAGTCGCGCGATCCTCGAACAGATGACGCTGGACGAGATGCGGCACGGCGCGAAAGCAGCTTCGCTGGGCGGCAAAGCATTGCCGTTTCCGGTGGTAATGGCGATGCGCGCGACGTCCCGGCTGATGACTCGCGGATCGTATTGGATCTAACTAAAGACCCCTAATGCTTGCGATTCCGGGACTTATGTAATAAAACGTGCGCCAGCACAGTCGTTTAACAGCGACGAAACCAGCGGGAGTGACCATGGAAGAAGCGGCAAAAGCCTTAAGCGATATCCCAGCGATCAATCGTTTCTTGAGCTACTGCCGAATCCGGACAGTCCCTTCCAAAACCGTGATCATTCACGCCGGCGATCTGCCGGACATTTTGTACTACATCATCTCCGGATCGGTCGAAGTCATGATCGAGGACGAGGATGGCAATGAAATGGTGCTGGCCTACCTTAACAAGGGACAATTTTTCGGCGAGATGGGTTTGTTCTACGAACAGCCGACGCGCAGCGCGTGGGTGCGAACCCGCCAGCAGTCCGAACTCGCCGAAATGACTTATCCGCGGTTTCGCCAGATAGCCGCCGAAAGTCCCGGACTGATCTTCGAGTTGGCAACGCAGTTGGCGACCCGCCTCGACCGCACCAACCGCAAGCTGGGCGACCTGGCGTTCGTCGACGTCACCGGCCGCGTGGCGCATGCCATCATGGATTTGTGCGGTGAGCCGGACGCGATGACGCATCCTGAGGGCATGCAGATCAAGGTAAGCCGGCAGGAACTGTCGCGGTTGGTCGGCTGTTCGCGCGAGATGGCAGGACGAGTCCTCAAGGTTTTGGAAGAACAAGGGCTGCTGCGCGCCACCGGCAAGACCATCGTGGTGTTCAATGCGCGCCCCAAGGTCAAGACGCGTCCGCTGATCGTGCCGGTGAAGGCAGGCGCGAACACCGGGGCGGCCAAGAACGCGCGTACCGAACAGAGCGACGATGACGATGAGGATGACGAAGACGACGAATAGGGGGGCCGCCCAGTTGCGGGCGGCATCGGCGAACGCCTAATCCCCTGCGCCTACACAGCGCGATATCTAGCGCCAGGCAACACACCCGTTTGAAATGACTGTCTCGCTGCTGCCAGCCCAGCAGCCGGATGCGTTGCTGCGACGCACGAGATCATCGCCGCAAACTCCTCACGGGTCACCGTTGCAATCCTTCCTGGCACGCCGCTAGGGTTTTCCCGCCGACTACTGGAAAGAACAATCTGGAGCCGTGACCGATCTCAACATGAAGCGGCGTCAAGTCTTGAACACGATCACGCTTTGCTCACGCAACTTGTTCTTAACTTAAGGCGAAGGTTG
>DATMKO010000466.1:0-2848 GCA_035571175.1 Steroidobacteraceae bacterium
AGTCGATGGGTCTACCACGGATGGCGCGCTGCGGCAGCGGTTGACCCGGCGCAGCTGCATCATGCCGGTGCGCAGGCGCAATGTTTCTGCGCTTGGCGGGGAACTTTTTCATACACCGTGTATCGTATATGGAGTGGCATCTTTGTAGCATATTTACGGTGGCGTATAGGTCCTAAAGATACATGGAGTATTTATGATCGCTCGACGCCTTTCTCTCTTGAGTCTTATCTGCTGCGCCGCACTTCTCGCCGCATGCAGTTCACCCAAATATGACTGGTCACAAGCGAACGCCATGAACACGATCGCCGCATACCAGACGTTTTTGTCCAAGCATCCCAACGATGTACATGCTGTCGATGCTAAAAGCCGTATTACGGCACTGCAGGACGAACAGGCATGGTCGACGGCGCAAGTAGCCTCGTCGGTGCCAGGGTACCAGCAGTATTTGAGTGCCGAGCCCAACGGCGTGCATATAGCCGCTGCACGTGAAGAAGTCGCGAGGCGCGAGCGCCTCGCCGCTTGGCGCACCGCGCAAACCAACGAATCGGCACAGTCGCTCGAGGATTTTTTACAAAAATACCCTACGGGAGACGAAGCGGATCAGGCGCGCGATAAACTCAAAACGATCGCGGGGTATCGTGCCGAACTGGGGATGACCCGCAGCCGCGGTTTGGCTGACCGCGAGCGCGACGCGTTGGCCAAGCGCTTCGGCAAGGCCTTGCAGCAAGTTGTCGTGCTGGCGCCCGATCAAAATAGTCACGACTATCGAATCACATCGGCGCGAATGAGTGAAACGGATGCGAACGCCGCTTGCGCAACCGTCAAACACGCCGGCCGATCCTGCAAGGTCATCCAAGCAAGCGGTTAGCGGCAGCGCAATGGCGCGATCGGGCATCCGAGGAGTTGCGTGATGTTTACGAATATACGTGACTATGCCGCTCAAGCTCGCACCGCGAGCAGCATCAATCTCCTGCTTGGAATTTGGCTGATCGCGTCACCGTGGATATTCGACTACGGCGGCAGAACCGCCGTAGTGAGCAGTGTGATAACAGGAGCCCTGATCGCGATAATCGCGGCGAGCCGCCTTGCTTCCCTGCGCTCGACCGCGAGCCTGAGCGGGGTCAACCTGCTGCTCGCCGTGTGGACCATCGCCTCACCGTGGTTAGGCGAATACACCCCGAACGTCGCAGCAGTTTTGGACAACGTGATCTTGGGCGTCGTGGTCGCCGCGCTTGCCATCTTCAGCGGCAGTGCCACGGTTGCGGCCGAGAAGCACCCGCCCGGCGCCGCTGTGCGTTGATCTCTCTTCTGCAGGGCGCGCACTATAGCGACATCGCCAGCGCAGGTGGGAGGGATCAGGTCATGCCGTTGTCCGAGCAGGAAGTTCCTGTTCTCGTTGTGGGCGGCAGCCTCGTCGGGCTAACCACTTCGGTGCTGCTGGCGTCGCATGGCGTCCGGCACATGCTGATCGAACGGCACCGAGGCACGGCGATTCACCCGCGCGCGGCTTCATTTCACCAGCGCACGATGGAGATCTTCCGCACCCTCGGCCTGCAGCAGGCAGTGGAGGCCGCTGCCGAGCGGGAGTTTGTTCAGAACGGCGCCATCATTTCCGTCGATGCGTTGAGTGGCAAGGAGCTTGCCTGTTTCTACCGCTCGTTCAACGAGGGGGTCGAGGGCTTGAGCCCGACCTCGCGGCTGTTCATCACGCAGATCGGACTTGAGCCGCTGCTCCGCGAGCGGGCGCGCGAACTCGGAGCCGATCACCACTATGCGACGGAAATGGTGAGCTTCGAGCAGGACCACGCCGGAGTTGTCGCCATGCTGCGCCCGCGCGACGGCGGCCCGGAGCGAAGGGTGCGCGCGCGCTACCTGATCGCGGCCGACGGAAACCACAGCTTCGTGCGCGGTCAGCTCGGCATCGGCATGGCCGGGCGCGGCAGCTTCGCCGACTGCGTGACCATCTATTTCAAGGCCGACGTGCGCGCGCTGATCGGCAACCGCAGCCTCAGCGTGATCTATGTGAATCAACCGGGCCTGCTCGCTTTCTTCAGATTCTCGATCACCGGGGACGCAGGGTTCCTGGCGGTGTTCGCGACATTCGACAAGGACGGCGCCCGCAGCAGCCACTTCGACCAGAACCTTTCTGCGGCCCGTTGCGCCGCGCTGGTGCGCGCGGCGCTCGGGGTAGCGGCCGATTTCCCGGTCGCGATCGACGACGTGCAGCCATGGAGTGCCAGCGCCGTCACGGCGACCGCGTTTCGCAAGGGGCGCGTCTTCCTGGCCGGCGATGCCGCACACATCATGCCTCCCACCGGCGGATTTGGCGGCAACACCGGCATCGCCGACGCTCACAACCTCGCGTGGAAACTCGCCATGGTCCTCGGTGGAGCTGCAGATCCCCGGCTGTTGGACAGCTACGAGCCCGAGCGCAAACCGCAGTGCGAATTAATCGTCGAGCAGGCCTACGCGCGCTACGTCAAGCGCGTCGATCCCTCCCTGCCTGCGTCGGACCTGGCGCCGCTGCTCGACGATGCGGCGATCGAGCTCGGGTCCGTTTATTGCTCCGATGCCATACTCGACGGTGAGAACGAGCAGCGCAGCGCCGCTGCGCTGCTCGAGGATCCGCGCAAGCCAAGCGGCGATCCCGGAACACGCGTTCCTCACATCATGCTGCAACGGAACGGTGTCGCCGTTTCGACGCACGATCTCACCACGGCCGGCTTCGTCCTGCTCGCCGGCGCTGACGGGAGCAATTGGACTGACGCTGCCAGCGCGTTCGCGGTGGCGCCAGGTATCCCCTTGCAGAGTCACCGGATCGCGCCCGACGGCGATCTTAACAACCCGG
>DATMKO010000467.1:0-3151 GCA_035571175.1 Steroidobacteraceae bacterium
TTCGCTGTGTCTCTGCGGCGCCGGCTGTCAGCGCTTGCGCAAGCGCCCGATCGCGGGCCGCAAGCGCGGCGCTCAGTTGCTCCCGCTCAGCATCGGCGACTTTGAGTGTCGCGGCCCATTCGCCTCGCGCCTGTTCGGCTAGCTTGAGATCCTTCGCTTGTTGCGCGACTTGGGTTGCATGCGCCACGGCGGCGGCCTGCATTGCTTCGATGGCCGTATTCTGCGCGGCGATCTTCCCTTCCTGATCGGCCAATTGCGCGCGCAGCCGATCGCAATCGATTATCAGCGCGTCGCGCCCCGAATCAGCAGCGCCGGCACGTGCGTCCAACTCGCGAAATAGATTCAGATCGAATCCTCTGCGCCATTCCCGGGACCGCAACAATTCCAGATAGGCACTGGCCTGGGTTTTCGCCGCTGTCGAATCCGATCGCGCGGCGTTGATTGCAGATTCGCTGCGCTTGAGATCCGCAGCTAGCGCCACGGTCAGCGCCTGGCTGCTCTTTAATTCAATTGCGATTGCACTGGCCTCGGTTCGGGCCGACGCCAGATCGTCTTCCAGCTTCGCTGCCGTTTTCTCGCGGGCTTCAAGCGTCGGCAATACTTTTGCGTGTTGCTGCTGCAACGCCGCCAATTGCGCATCCCGCTCGGCAAGAGAATGCACGACTTGAACCGTGGTGGCATCGACGGAGGCGGCGCGCTCGGCCAAGGTCTTTTCGATGTCCCGCGAGCGGGCTTGCTCCGATTCCAATGCGCTGCGGGCCGCCGCGAGATCCTTTTCGAGGGCACTGGCCCGCGCGGTCGCGGCAGCTTCTGCTTCCCGCGCGCGCTCGCAAGAGCGGCTCAGCGCTTCGTATTCGGCATTCTGGCGCTCGATGCGCATTTCAATCGAACGCACGCTTTCCGCCAACGAGGGTAAATCGACGGACGACGGTCGAATGAACTCACCCGTCGTGGCGCTGCTGGGCAGTTCCTCTGCCGCATGCTCCATTCTTACCGCGTCGTCCTCAACATCGGGATCGAAGCGCACGCCCTCGAGGATGGGCAGCTGATCGGTCCGGTCGAGATCCACTTCCGGAGTTTGAATTTTCTTTGCGGCCATAAATGCCTCGCCTATCCCGTGCGGGTGGTCGGCAATCCGAATGCCGACGCCTTGAGGTTTTGAATTTCGTCGCGTACGCGCGCCGCCTGTTCAAATTCGAGGTTGCGCGCCAATTTGGTCATTTCGGCTTCGAGCTTCTTGATGCGCTTTGCCGCCTGTTCCGGCGCCAGCATCGCCACCTCCGCGCTGGAACCGAAGCGTTCGTTTTCCTGCACCGAACGCGCGCCCTCCATCACATCGGTAACCGCCTTGACGATGGTGCGTGGGGTAATGCCGTGCGCGGTGTTGAACTCAATTTGTTTGTTGCGGCGCCGGTCGGTCTCCGCGATGGCGCGCTCGATCGAGCCGGTCCTGACATCCGCATATAAGATGGCCTTGCCTTGTAAATTGCGCGCGGCCCGCCCGATGGTCTGAATCAACGAACCTTCGGAGCGCAAAAAACCTTCCTTGTCGGCATCGAGTATGGCTACCAGAGAAACTTCCGGCATGTCCAAGCCTTCGCGCAGCAGATTGATACCGACCAGCACGTCGAACTTCCCCAAACGCAGGTCGCGGATGATCTCCGAGCGTTCAACGGTCTCGATGTCCGCGTGCAGATAGCGCACCCGGACGCCGTGCTCATTCAAATACTCGGTCAGATCCTCCGCCATGCGCTTGGTGAGGGTCGTGACCAGGACGCGCTCATTGACCGCTGCCCTCAAGCGGATTTCCGATAGTAAATCGTCGACCTGAGCGCGCACCGGACGAATCTCCACCGGCGGATCGATGAGACCCGTGGGCCGCACCACTTGTTCGACGATCTGCGCCGAGACCCGCCGCTCGTATGCCGCCGGGGTTGCCGACACGTATATCGCTTGCGGCGCCAGGTGGTCGAATTCCTCGAAGCGCAGCGGCCGATTGTCGAGGGCCGAGGGCAGCCGAAAACCGTACTCGACCAGTGTCTCCTTGCGCGACCGGTCGCCCTTGTACATCGCGCCCAGCTGCGGAATCGTTTGATGGCTCTCGTCGATCACCATCAACGCATCCTTGGGCAGATAGTCGAACAGGCATGGCGGCGGCTCGCCCGGAGCGCGCCCCGACAGATAGCGGGAATAGTTCTCGATGCCGGCGCAGTAGCCGACTTCGTTCATCATTTCCAAATCGAACAAGGTGCGCTGCTGCAGCCGTTGTGCTTCGACCAGCTTGCCGGCGCCCGTCAGTTCGAATAAGCGAGTTCGCAGTTCATCGCGAATCTCATTCACCGCGCTTTGCACCCGTTCCTTCGGTGTCACGTAGTGCGATGATGGGTAGACCGTGAGGCGCGGCACCTTGCGCAGCACTTCCCCCGTCAACGGATCAAACAGACTCAAGGCCTCAACCTTGTCGTCGAACAGCTCCACCCGCACCGCTTCGCGCTCGGACTCCGCGGGAAAAATGTCGATGACATCGCCGCGCACCCGATAGGTGCCCTGCTGCAAATCGATCTCGTTGCGCGTGTATTGCATGTCGGCCAGGCGCCGCAGCAGTTTGCGCTGTTCGAGAATATCGCCGCGCGACATATGCAGAACCATGCTCAAGTAGGCTTGCGGATCGCCCAAACCGTAAATCGCCGAGACGGTCGCCACGATGATGGAGTCAGGCCGCTCCAGCAGCGCCTTGGTTGCCGACAGACGCATCTGCTCGATGTGCTCGTTGATCGATGCGTCCTTCTCGATGAAGGTATCCGAAGACGGCACATAGGCTTCGGGTTGGTAATAGTCGTAGTACGAAACGAAGTATTCCACCGAATTCTTCGGAAAGAACACCTTGAATTCGCCGTACAGTTGCGCCGCCAGGGTCTTGTTGTGCGCCAGCACCAAGGTCGGTCGCTGCACCTGTTGGATAACGTTGGCGATGGTGAAGGTTTTGCCAGATCCCGTCACACCCAACAGTGTTTGGTGCGCAAGGCCGCTGGTGAGGCCATCGACAAGCTTTTCAATCGCTTGCGGTTGATCGCCCGCCGGCAGGTAGTCCGAAAAAAGTTCGAAACTCATTTCTCTCTCATTCTCTCACGTTGCAGGGTCGCCCGGCACA
>DATMKO010000468.1:0-2180 GCA_035571175.1 Steroidobacteraceae bacterium
ACATTGCGGATCGTGGTAAAGCCCGCCTCGAGGGTTTTCCTGGCATTGGCCACGCCGACCACCGTCCAGAAATTGTCGGTGAACTGCAGACGCCGATAGCCGCTGTAATGCGGATCCGAGGTCAGGTGCGTGTGCATGTCGATCAAGCCAGGCAGCAGCGTCATGCCGGGCAGATTCACGCGGCGTGCGCCCGCCGGGACAGAGGATCCGGAGGTGCCGACGGTCGCGATACGGCCATCGGTTATGATTATTTGCGGCCGCTCGATCGTCCTTCCGGTGAGCACGTCGATCATGTGGTCCGCCGTCACCACCACCGTATCGGCAAACACCGGCGCCGCTGCGCAGACAAACAAAATGGCCGCACGCACAAAGCTGGTCGATTTCATCGAATCATCCCCATTGTCATTCGTGCTCCAAAATTATCACAAGTTCGGCGTTGGCGGTTCGATTGCCGGCAGCAAGGTCTCGAGCCGAGGCGGTTCGGCGCTTCGTACCCAGGCAAAAGCGATGATGTGCTCCAGAATGTGCTGTACATAGCCGCGAGTCTCGTTGTAGGGAATGTTTTCCATCCAGATGTCGGCATCCATGCGGCGTTGGGGCAGCCAGCGGGCAACTGCGGCGGGCCCGGCATTGTAGGCCGCGAGGCTCAAAGCCAAATGCCCGCCGTATCGATCCAGCAACTCCCGTAAATATGCCGCGCCAAGCGGGATGGCCACGGATGGATCGAACAGCCCCTCGCCTGCGGGCGAGGAAATATGCCAGCGGCGTGCGACCGCGGACGCGGTCGCCGGCAACATTTGCATGACGCCGCGCGCATCGGCGCGCGACACGGCGTCCTTGCGAAACAGACTCTCTTGACGCATGACGGCCAGTATCCAGTCCGGCGGCACCCGGACAAGGCTGCTGGCTTCGTTCACGCGGTCCAGATAGGGGCGCGGATAGCGCAGATTCACATCGTCGATTTCACCGCTCTGTACCAATGTGGCGATGGCTTCGGCGTACCAACCCCAGCCGGCCGCCAGCAGTGCGGCCTGAACTTTTATTGCAGCATCAGCGCTGCCCACAGCCGCCGTCCATTCGGTGGTGGCCTCATCCCACATCTCGCAGGCGAACAATTCGTGCGCGCGGACCAGGCCCGGCTCTGCTGCAAGCGCCGACTGGGTTGCAGCGTCGACCGGCGAGGGTCTCGAGTTCAGGTTGTAGGTCTCGTGGAGGCGATCCGCCGCGAGGTAGCCGTAGTAGTCCCGCAGCCCGGCGATTTCACGCCACAATGGAGCCGCCGCATCCTCATCGATCGTTGCCGACACCGCCCGGGCGCGCCAGTAACGCCAGCGTGGCTGCACGAACAAACTCGTGGGCATCCGCTCTATCCACAACAGCGCCTTGGCGTAATCGCCGCGCCACAACGCGGTGCGCACGCGCCATTCCTGCGTCTGGCTGTCGATCGCCGCCGCGGGCAAGTCATCGAAGAGCGCAAGCGCGCGCGGATCGTGATCGTACGCTGCGCCGAGGGCTGCCGTGCGTTTGAGCCGAGCGCGCAGATCCGCAGTCAACTGATCTCGCGCAAGCAGCGAAGGCAAGAGATCCAGGGCGGCCGCGGGATCAGTGTGCGTAAGCTTATCGAACCCGGAAGCCAACGCCTCCGCTTCGACCGGCATCGAAGGGGGGGCTGCCAAAACGTTCAGCGCCGATTTCGGCGATTCGAGCAAGTCGGACCATTGCAGGAGCGCCGCTCTGCGGGGCATGGGAACATCGGCAGCGAATTCGCGCGCCAAATGCGCAGCGTCCGCGGCCAGCGCAGCGCGCGAACGGCTCTCCGCCAGCGCGGCGGTGAGCAGCCCGTTTTGCCGCAGCCATGCAAATACTGCATGGCATTCGGGGAGCGGTTTCTGCGGCAGCATCCACACCGCCAGCGCGGCATTTGCAAGTCCAGCCGTGTCGGCGTTCGTCAAACGCCCCTCGAGCCTATAGCAAATCAACGCGGGGTCGGCGATGTCCTGGGAGTGCGTCAGAAACAAATCCCAGCGCCGGCGCTGGCCCAAGCTCAGCAGCCAGTCGCGCCGCAGGCCGCGCACGACGGGATAGCCTGCGTGCGCTTGCAGAAATGCATCGACGGCGCCGTCCAGACCTTCCGCCGGCTGCTGCGTCAAATCGCGCCGCAACCTTGCCGCGACCAGATA
>DATMKO010000469.1:0-4400 GCA_035571175.1 Steroidobacteraceae bacterium
ATGCAGTTCAAATCTTCGCGCACAATGATGCCAAGCGGCAGATCCACATTGATCAACAGTCGGTGCCGGGATGGTTCGATCTCGAGAAACTGAAATGATATCTTCAATCGCAGCAACCTGGGTCCCGATTCTGCGCGCACCACTTGTCCAACCGACGCGCTTCCAGGCGGAGTGACAGTAACGCGGCGCACGTCAAAAAATTCATCCCAGCGGCTCGGTTCCGTCAAAAGCTGCCACACCACCTCAATGGGCGCCTTGACGATGGCGGTTGGACAGCTGGCGTAACGTGGTGGCGACATATCAATTTGATCCCATGGTCGATTATGCTGCGCGCAGCGTCGTAAGTCTCAAGGAGTCGCGCAATGCGAAGTCATCCCGCATCCGGTCGCCGAGCCGGACTGGCAATTCTCATTGGCATACTCGCGCTGCCGCTGCACGCGCAAGCCCCGGCGCCAAGGGCAAGCGCCGCGGCCGTGGCCAATGACCCCGATGTCCTGGGTGCGGAGCGTCTTTTTTCTGCGTGGCTCGAGGGACAGATCGCGTATCGGGGAATTCCGGGAGTCGCCGTCGGCGTCGTGAGCGATCAAGATCTGGTTTGGTCCAAGGGCTTCGGCTTCGCGAACATCCAAGCGAAACTGCCGATGACGGCGACCACGAAGTTTCGCATCGCCTCCAACAGCAAACTATTCACTGCCATCGCCATCATGCAGCTTCGCGAGGAGGGCAAGCTGCGCCTGGACGATCCGGTGGTGAAGTATCTGCCGTGGTTCAAGGCCAAACCCGCCGGCGACGACGATGGGCCAATCACCATCGAGCAACTGCTGTCGCACAGCTCGGGTCTGCAGCGCGAGGCGGGAGACCACTGGGTGTCGTTTGATTTTCCGACGGCCGATCAACTGCAGCGCCTGTATGCCGACCGGCAGGCTGCCTTCGCCCCCGCGGTGCGATGGAAGTATTCCAACTTAGGCTTTGCAGCGGCTGGATTGATCGTCGAGCAAGTAAGCGGCGAGAAATGGGCCGACTACGTGAATCAAAACATATTCAAGCCGCTGGGTATGGTGGGCTCCAGTGTCGATAAGGACGTGCCGGACCTGGCTGTTCCATACGGTCGGCGCATGCCGGACGGCACGCGCGAGGTGCTGCCGTTCGTCGATGCGCGGGGCATGGCGGCGGCCACAGGAGTCACCTCCGACGTCGAGGATTTGGCGAAGTTCGAGTCGGCGCAATTCCGCCGCGGCCCGCGCGGCGCGTCGCAGATCGTCAGCAGCGAATCCTGGCGCGAGATGCTGCGCGTACGTTCCGTGGAGGAAAACTGGACGTCTGGAACAGGCCTCGGATTCGATGTGAAGCGCGTCAAGGACAGGACCTACATCGGGCATGGCGGCGGCTATCCCGGCAATACCACCCAGACGCTGATCCAACTCGACGACAAGGTGGGCGTCATCGTTCTGACGAACACCAACGACTCCAATCCCAGCGACATCGCACAGGTGTTGATGGGCACTGTGGGTCAGGCGGTCGCCAAGGCCGCAAACGCAAAGCCGGTACCCGCCTGGGACCCCGCGTGGGAGCGCTTCGCCGGGCTCTACCGCGGGCGCAACGGCGACCTTGAGGTCGTACTGCTCAACAAGAAGCTGGTGATCATCACGCCGAACGCGCCGACCCTCGATAACATCGTCACGCTCGAACCCCTGGGAGGTGGACGCTTCCGCTTCGTCGCGCCCACCGGCGGTGGCGTCGTGGGCGAGGTGGTGCGATTCGTCGAGCAAAACGGCCGGCCGATGCGCATGTATACCGGAGACTCGTGGATCGATCGCGTGGGCGGGTGACCTTCACATCGCGCTTACGAGCTCAAGTCGGACCGCAAGCCGAGATAGTGCAGAATCCCCTGCGCCGCTTCGCGACCCTCGAAGACCGCGGTCACCACCAAGTCCGAACCGCGCACCATATCGCCGCCGGCGAACACCTTGGGGTTGGTGGTCTGGAATCGGGACCGCGGCGCCGCCGACACCCGCACGCGGCCATTGCCGTGCAGTTGTATTTTCTGGCGCTGAAACCAGTCGGCGGGACTCGGCAAAAACCCGAAGGCAATGATCACCGCATCGGCAGCGATGGTCTCCTCCGTTCCTGGAACCGGTTCCGGCACGCGGCGGCCGCGCCGATCCGGCGGTCCCAATCGCGTCTCGACCAGCTTGACGCCTTGCACCCGATCGGCGCCGACGATTTCGATGGGCTGCCGATTGAAGAGAAATATGACGCCCTCTTCCTTGCTGTTTTTGTAGTCGCGCCGCGAGCCCGGCATGTTGCCTTCATCGCGCCGATAGGTACAGGTGACGCTCGCCGCGCCCTGACGCACGGCGGTTCGATTGCAATCCATGGCGGTGTCGCCGCCGCCTAAAACCACCACATTCTTGTCCTTCATGTCGATGTATTCGGACGCATCGTTGGCGAGATTCAGCTCGCGGTTGATGTTGGAGATGAGATAGGGGAGCGCCTCGTGCACCCCGGGCAGATCTTCGCCGCCGAAGCCGCCTTTGACGTAGGTGTAGGTGCCCATGCCGAGAAACACGGCATCGAATCCTTCGATCAATTCTTCGAAGGCGATGTCGCGGCCGACATCGACGTTCAGGCGAAATTCCACGCCCATCTCCTGCATGATTTCGCGGCGCTTCTCGACGACATCCTTTTCGAGCTTGAACGGCGGAATTCCGAAAGTCAGAAGACCGCCGATCTTCGCGTAGCGATCGAACACCACCGGCGTCACGCCGTTGCGCACCAGAATGTCGGCACACGCGAGACCCGCGGGACCCGCGCCCACGATCGCCACGCGCTTGGGCGTGCGAATCACGTTGGACATATCGGGCTTCCAGCCCAGCTTGAAGGCCTCATCCGTGATGTATTTTTCGATGGCGCCGATGCTGACGGCGCCAATGCCGTCATTCAACGTGCACGCGCCCTCGCACAGCCGATCCTGCGGACAAATGCGGCCGCACATTTCCGGCAGCGAGTTGGTCTGGTGCGACAGCTCCGCAGCCTCGAACAGCTTGCCGTCATTGATCAGCGCCAGCCAGTTCGGGATGTAATTGTGGACCGGGCATTTCCACTCGCAGAAGGGATTGCCGCAGGAAATGCAGCGCCCCGCCTGCTGCGCCGCAGTTTCGGCGCTGTACTGGGAATAAATCTCGCGAAATTCCGTGGTGCGCACCTCCAAGGCCAGCTTGTCGGGGTCCTTGCGGGGAATATCGAGGAATTGCAGGTGCTTGTCGGCCATGAGGGTGGATCAAGCCGCGCGGCGCAGATTTTCCAGCAAGGAATCGATGGCCGAAGCTTTCGGCTTAACCACCCAGAACCTGCCGATGTAGCTGCGAAAATCGTTGAGCAGCTGTGCGCCCCAGACGCTGCCCGTGGCATCCACATGCTGTTCGATCAAGCCCCGCAGATGCTGCACATGCGTGCCCATGCCTTCGGGCGATACGCGATGAATGTCGATCAAGTCGTGGTTGTAGCGGTCGACGAAATCGCGCTGCATATCGAGCACGTAGGCGAATCCGCCGGTGAAGCCGGCGCCGAAATTCACCCCGGTGGTCCCGAGCACGCACACCACGCCGCCCGTCATGTACTCGCAGCAATGATCTCCGGTGCCCTCGACCACGGCCAGCGCGCCGGAATTGCGCACGGCAAATCGTTCCCCGGCCCGCCCCGCGGCATACAGCTCGCCCCCGGTGGCGCCATACAGACAGGTGTTGCCCATGATGACCGTGTCGCGCGCTATGAAGCTCGATTTCAAGTGCGGTTTGAGAACGATTTTGCCCCCTGCCATTCCCTTGCCGACGTAATCATTGGCCTCGCCTTCGAGGTGAAGATGCAGACCGCCGGCATTCCAGACCCCGAAGCTCTGCCCCGCGGAACCCTTGAGGCTGACGATCAACGGCGCCGCGCTCATGCCGGTGTTGCCCCAGCGCTTGGCGATTTCCCCGGAAAGACGCGCGCCGATGGAGCGATGAAAATTACTGATCGTATAGGCGAATTCGCCGCCGGATTTGCTGTCGATCGCCGCACGCATGTCGCGCAGCATTTGCACGCCCAAGGCGCCCTTGTCGAACGGTTCGTTCTTGGGATCGATGCAGTATTGCGGCTTGGCCGACACCAGCGCGGAGTTGGCCAGCACCGGCGACAAGTCGAGCTTGCGCTGCTTCGGCGTATCGCCGGGCAGAATATCGAGAAGTTGCGTGTGTCCGATCAATTCGGCAATGCTGCGCACGCCCATTGAGGCCATGATTTCGCGGCATTCCTGCGCCACGAACTTGAAGTAATTGATCACCATGTCCGGTAGGCCGATGAAATACTTGCTGCGCAGCACATTGTGCTGGGTGGCGACGCCGGTGGCGCAATTGTTCAAG
>DATMKO010000470.1:0-3650 GCA_035571175.1 Steroidobacteraceae bacterium
GTCAATGCGACTTGCGCGTCGGGTGCCAGCGCGGGGTGGCAACAGGTGAAAATCAATCGTAAGTGATCGTCGTGCACATCGTGCTCCTCAGCCTGCTGCGCGTCGTTCAGCAGTTGCGCAGCACGCTGACGTTCAGATCTAGAGGCTTCTTTGCGCAGACGGTCCAGTGCCTTGTTGCGCGCGGTCGTAACAAGCCAGCCCACCGGAGACTGCGGAATACCATTACTCGGCCACTTGGCAAGCGCGACAGCGAAGGCTTCTTGCACCGCTTCTTCGGCGAACGAAATGTCGCCGAGGAAGCGCGTGAGCACGGCAACGCTACGTCCGTATTCGCGCCGAAAGATTGCTTCGATCTCTGCGTTCAGCTTGGATGCTCCATAAACGGACGCACTTCAATGGGTGTGGTTGTAGCACGCGCAAGCTTTCGGGCCCATAACAGCGCCGCATCGAGGTCCGGTACCCGCACAATGGTGATGCCGCCGATTTGCTCCTTACTCTCTATGAACGGCCCGTCGGTCAACACGATGTCGCCGTTTTGGTGGCGGAGAACCGTCGCGGAATTGGAGGCGTGGAGTCCGCCACTGAAGACCCACACGCCGGCGGACTGCATTTCCCTTTGCAGAGCTATTACCTCGCTCATAATCTTGTTCAGTTCACTCGGTGGAGGCTGACTGCCACCGGGGGGATAACAGACACTCAGTAAGTACTGCCTCATGGTCAACTCCTCTACCAGCCGGCGACACGCCGGTTCTCAGCCCCTAAACGAACGGCGGAGTACAGTTTCGACAGCTAGTCGACGGAAATGGAATATGCCACCGCCACGGCAATGACGAAAGCCGGGAAATGCCTGGCAAACTTGCGCACTATCCGGAGTTCTGCGTCGCTCAGACCAAGAAAACCAACCAAGAGGAACCGTGAATGAGGTTCATCATCAGTCATCGGCACCGGGCGCGCCGGTGTTACCCTGGCGCAAAGGAGGCCGAAGTGATGTCGAAATGCCATGTAGTGGTGCTCGGCGCTGCCGGTGTCGTGGCGATCATGGCCGCTGTCCAAGTTCTTGCGGCCGTCCCGGTCCAGCCTGGCATACCGAGCGCCAATCCTGCGGTGCCCGAGATTCCCTTTGCATCGCCCAGTGCTGCCGCGGTGACGGTGATGAGCGCGCCGAGCGCCTGGGGTGGGGCACGCAGCGGCAGCGAGCCAACCCTTTCGGATCGCGTTGTGGATTATCAGATCAGCGCCACGCTCGATCCGCTCGCGCACACCGTTGAGGGCAACGAGAAACTGACCTGGCGAAATCGCAGTGATCGCCCGATCAAAGTTATTTACTTGCATATGTACCTGAATGCATTCGAGAGTAACCGCACCACATTCTTCACGGAGAAAAACCGACCCGGTTTTGATTTTCGTAGCGGCGTGGAGATCGGGAAGGGACAGTGGGGACACATCGATCTGAGCTCCATTTCCCAAACGGGACAACCGGCGAAGGTCTCCTATGTACATCCCGATGGCGGACCCGACACCGACCACACCGTCATGCGGGTTGATTTACCCGCCGCCGTGCCACCCGGAGGCAGCACCACGCTTGATATCAATTTCTTCGACCAGCTGCCGCGCGTGATTGCACGCACGGGTTACTTCGGCACTTTCCATTTGGTGGGTCAGTGGTATCCAAAAATCGGTGTTTTGGAACTACCGGGCGAGCGCGGGGCCACTGAAGTACGTTGGAACGTACATGAGTTTCATTTGCACAGCGAGTTCTACGCCGACTATGGCAGCTTCGATGTCCATCTCACGGTACCTAAGGGGTATGTCGTCGGCGCCACGGGCGAAGAGACCGAAGCTGCGGCCGAGACGGGCTCGGCCGTGACGCATCATTTCGTTCAGGACGATGTGCATGAATTTGCGTGGACAGCAGATAACCGCACGGCTCAGCCGCTCGAGGGGATCTACCAAGGTGCAGGCAGTCCCACTGTAAAGATCACGGTGCTCTATCCGCCGGAATACGCATCCAATGCCACACCGGTGCTCAAAGCGACCCTTGATTCGCTCGCTTATTTTTCGCGGACGCTGGGCGCTTATCCCTACACCACGGTCACCGTAGTGATACCTCCCTATAACGCCAGCGAAGCGAGTGGGATGGAATATCCAACCTTCTTTACAGCCGATCATGTCAAGGATCCATCCCCCGGGACGGTGGGCGCGCTGTTCCTCGACTTTGTCACCATTCACGAATTTGGGCATGGATATTTCTACGGCATTTTAGGCTCGAACGAATTCGAGGAACCCATGCTCGATGAGGGCTTGAACCAGTACTGGGACATGCGCATGGCCGACGCACGCCATGAGGATTTGCACCTGACCACACCCTGGCTACGGCGCATCGGTATCGCGCCGCGCATCACCGGGTTCGAATTCGAACGCATGATCGCCGGACTTGCAAATCCGGTCGACGGCGTGGGCGAAAACTCCTGGAATCGACTGTCCACGTACAGCTATGGTACGACCTATGATCGCACCGCGATCATCATGCACGACTTGGAGCAGCGTCTCGGCGCGCCGGCAATGGAAAAGGCCATGCAGGCCTATTACCAGCGCTGGAAATTCCGCCACCCGAGTATCGCGGATCTGCGCGAGTCTCTGGCCGAATCATCCGGGCAGCGCGCCGCGATCGAAGCCGCCTTCAGCCAACAGGTTTATGCCGCTGCGATGATCGACGATTCCATCGATGCACTGGATTCCGATGAAGTGCTGCCGGAGGCCGGCACTCAGCTTGTCGACGGCAAGTGGGTCGAACGGACACAGGCCGACGTTGATGCTGCCATCAAGAAACAACGCTCCGAATGGAAGAAGGCGCACCCGAATGGCGATCAAGATGTCGGGCCCTTCGCATTCCGGACCACGGTGACGCTCGGCAGGCGCGGGGCCGCGCTACCCGAGACGGTGGTGGTGCACTTCGCGGACGGATCCAGCGAGAAGGTGGAGTGGAATGACACTCGCCGCTGGCAGCGATACTCCTGGGTGAAACCGTCCCGAGGGATGTATGCCGAGTTGGATCCTGAGCAAAGTCATCTGCTCGATGCGAATCGTCTGAACAACAGCCGCGTCACCGACGATGAAGTGGCTGCGAGTTCGCCCGGCAGCCGGCCGAACTTCCTGCAGCGCATGCTGGCGGCCGTGGTTGGGGGTCCCGCTTCGCGCCGCTTGAGCGCGGATATCGAGGCAATCCTGCAAAGCGCGCTTACGCTGTTGACTACTTTGTGAGATCCGCTGTGCATGCTGGCCTGAGCTCGCTCCGGTACTGGCGCATCGTCATCGTATGGATCGGAATCACCCTCATTCCCACCGCGGTGGTGAGCGTGCCCGCGGGCCGCCTGTTGTCGGCGCAACTCGATCACTCCGTCCACGCCAGCGCGTGGGCGCAAAAGCTGGATGTCTCGGTGGTGGGTGATCTGATCTTGAACGTCCGAGAATCCGCACCGGTATTGGAAGGGGCGCTGCTGATTTCGCTGCTGTTCACCATCGTGTTCTGGCCGTTGCTCACAGGTATGGTCGTGGCATCGGCAAGAGAGGCGCGGGCACAGGGGTTTGTCGTCCTGATTCAGGGCGGCGTGCGCGAGTACGGCCGGATGCTGCGGACGCTTCTTTGGTCA
>DATMKO010000471.1:0-4288 GCA_035571175.1 Steroidobacteraceae bacterium
CAGCCGTTGTCAACCGCGACGTGATAAAACTGGGCGGTGGGCTGATTGTAGGGCGGGGTCCAGGCTTTGCCGCCGTCCACCGAAATGCTCGCACCGCCGTCGCTGCCGTTGATGAGGCGCCGCGGCTCCTTGGGGTCGATCCACAATGCGTGGTGATCCCCGTGCGGAGCCGGCATCAATGCGAAGGTCTTGCCGCCGTCGCTGGAGCGGAACGCGCCGGTGTTCAAGACGTAAACCACGTCGGGGGTCGCGGGGTCTGCAAATACATGGGTGAAGTACCAAGCGCGCTGCCGGAATCGATGGTCATCATTGACGCGGGTCCAATTGGCGCCCTCATCGTCCGAACGAAACAAGCCGCCTTCCGCCGCTTCAATCAAGGCGTACACGCGTCCGGAACCGCCGCCCGCCACCGACACGCCGATACGCCCCAGGATCCCTTCGGGCAAGCCGTGCCCTTCGAGCCGCTTCCAGGTAAGTCCGGCGTCCGCTGATTTGTAGAGCCCGGAACCCGGGCCGCCGCTGGAAAAATTCCAAGGCTGGCGGCGCATTTGCCAGAGCGAGGCGTAGACGATGTTGGGATTGTCCGGGTCAAAGGCGACATCGATCGCGCCGGTGTCGCGATCCTTGTACAACACCCGGGCCCAGGTGCCGCCGCCGTCCGCGCTGCGAAACACGCCGCGCTCCTCGTTCGGCCCGAACGCATGTCCAAGCGCCGCGACCAGCACGATGTCAGGGTTTTTCGGATGCACGATGACCGCGCCGATCTGTCGGGTATCGCGCAGGCCGATGTTCTTCCAGGTAAGACCCGCATCGACGGACTTGTAAACGCCGTCGCCATACGAAATATTTCCGCGGGGACAGGCCTCGCCGCTGCCGACGTATACGACGTTATGATCCGAATCGGCAACCGCGATTGCGCCGATGGAAGAGATCTTCTGCCCGTCGAAAACCGGCTTCCATGAGGCGCCAACATCGGTGCTTTTCCACACGCCGCCGCCCACCCCGCCGAAATACCAGGTGGCGGGATCGCCGGGCACGCCGCTCACCGCGACCACGCGGCCGCCGCGGAATGGGCCGATTTGCCGCCATTTCATGCCCCCGATCAAACCCGTATCGACTTCGACCGCCGCGGCTGCATGGCTCAACAGGCCAAACATGACCAACAAGACCGCGGATGATTGGCAATTACGCAGCATGTATTTATTCTCCTGGGCGTTGCGCATTGCTGTACATCCTACATTAATGTGTGAAGCGTGGCCTGGCCGGATCCCATCGAAATACGAGAAGGACAATTTATGCGAAAATCTTTGACAGCCGCAGCGATGCTTGCGGCGGCATTGACCACTCTTCTGATCGGGTGCCAAGAAAAAGTTGCGCCAAAGGAACTTCCGTCTGCGGCGGCGGTCCCGCCTGCGGCGCCCGCCGCGACTGGTACGCCCGCGATGTTGAAACCGGTCGCCGGAATTTCGGACATCATGGCGAACGAAGTCGATCCCGCCGCCGATGCCTTGTGGGAATCGGTCGGAACGGTCGTGACCCGATCGGGCACCAAGAACAATCACCCCACGACGGATAAACAGTGGGACGAATTGCGAGGCCACGCGGTGGTGCTGATCGAAGCCGCCAATCTACTGCTCATGGACGGGCGGCGGGTGGCACGAGAGGGAGTGCAGAAGATCGAAGACCAGGGCACGCCCGGCAATCTGTCGGCGGAACAATCGCAGAAGCTGATCGACGAGAATCGCAGTTCATTTGCATCATTCGCCACGGCTCTGCGCACGGTCGGCGAGCAGATGCTCAAGGCAATCGATACGAAGAATCCAAATGACTTGATGGAAGCCGGTGCGGCGCTGGATGAGGTTTGCGAGGGCTGCCATTTGAAATTCTGGTATCCCGGGCAAAAAATACCCCGCTTCCCCGGTGAGGCGCCCGAAATCCGCTAGGACTTGCGCCGGCAAAAACACGCTGTGTAACGATATGCAAGCGATGGTGTTACGCGCACGAAGCACTCCGCTGCTTCTGGAAGAGCGCTCGGATCCGCAGCCTGGACCCGGTCAAATTCGAGTGCGCGTCGAGGCTTGCGCCGTTTGCCGGACAGATTTGCACCTAATCGACGGTGAATTGCCGGAAATCCGCTATCCCATCATTCCGGGGCATGAAATCGTCGGCATCGTCGATTTGCTGGGCACCGGTGTCTCCGCCATCGCAATCGGCCAGCGCGTCGGGATTGCCTGGCTCGGCAACACCTGCGGTCGGTGCGAATTTTGCCGATCGGCGCGCGAGAATCTCTGCGACGCGCCGACATTCACCGGATACAACTGCGACGGTGGCTTTGCCACCCATACAATCGCAGAGGCGGCCTATGCAATTCCGTTGCAAATGTTTGGCGAACCTGCCGCGGCCGCTCCGCTGCTGTGCGCCGGTCTGATTGGTTGGCGCTCGCTGCTTGCGGCGGGTGAGGCGAAAACGATCGGGCTGTTCGGCTTTGGTGCCGCCGCGCACATCATCGCGCAGGTGTGCCGTTGGCAGGGGCGCAGAATTTTCGCGTTCACCCGCGCGGGAGATCTGGCCGGTCAAGACTTTGCGCGTTCTCTCGGCGCCGTGTGGGCCGGTTCTTCGCTCGATGCGCCTCCCGAACAGCTGGACGCCGCCATTATTTTCGCTCCCGCAGGTGAGCTGGTGCCAGCGGCATTAAAAGCTGTGAAGAAGGGTGCAACCGTGGTGTGCGGCGGCATCCACATGAGCAAAATCCCCTCATTTGCCTATTCACTTTTGTGGGGCGAGCGCCGCCTGGTGTCGGTGGCGAACCTCACGCGCAGCGACGCCGCCGGTTTCTTGCCCGTCGTCGAGCAAGCACAGATCCGGACATCGATTACCCGCTATCCGCTGCGTGCGGCCAATGAAGCGGTGAGGGATTTGCGCGACGGTCGGATTCAAGGAGCGGCCGTTCTTGTGACGGATCAAGAAGCGGGGCGGTGAAGGGGACGGGGCAGTGAAGGGGGCGAAATGAGAAAGATAGGGGATAGCCTGGCAGGGAAACGGGTGCTGATCACCGAGAGTCAGCAATGGATCGGCCCGACGCTGTGCGCGGCCTTTGCCAACTATTCGGCTGATGTCGTGGCCGATGAGCGCGATCTTTCCGCGCCCACCGCGCCGGAGGAGGCCGTGCGTGCCGCGGGGTCCATAGACATTCTCATCGTTCATCTGGTCGCGCCTGCACCGCAGACTGCTGCCCAGGATGTCACTGCGGAAGAATGGCGCAGCGTTTTTGCTCATCTGGTGGACCCGCTTCCCCGCTTGTTGCGGGCCGCGTTGCCGCGAATGATTGAGCGGCGAGCCGGAAAGATCGTGGTGCTGGGCAGCGCATCGGCGCTGCGCGGGATGAGGAATACATCGAGCTACAGCGCTGCCCGGGGCGCGCAGGTGGCGCACACGCGCGCAGTGGGAATCGAGGTTGCGAGACACAATATCTGCGTGAATCTCATCGCCACCAACTTCGTGGACAGTCCCGCATACTTTCCGCCCGAGGTGCAGAAGCTCGAATCGTTCAAACAACGGCTGAAGCGCGAGGTGCCGATCGGCCGCATGGTGACGGCGGAGGAGGTTGCCTCGTTCTCGATATTCTTAGCGTCGGAGGAATCCAATGGATTTGCCGGCCAGGTATTTCCGCTGGCCGGGGGCTGGCAAACCTGAGGTCGCTCCTTGATTACTGGATGGCGTGCAGGTAGTCATAGTTGACTTGCGCCGCATCCATGGGACTCATGCGTGTGAACGGCGCTTCCTGCTCCACAAAATAATATTTCAGCCCCTTGCCTTTTGCCGCCGCGAAGATTGGCTTGTAGTCGATGAATCCGTGTCCCAGCTCGGTGCCGACACGGGTTCCGGGTGCGGCGTTCTTGGCGCCGACATCCAGAAAATCCTTGACGTGAATCATCGGAAATCGCTGGGGGTATTTCCTGATGTAGTGCACCGGATCGGGGCCCGCGACCCTCATCCAACCGCAATCGATTTCAAACACGACCAATTCTGGGTTGGTCTCTTTCAGCAGGACATCGTAGGCGACCTGTCCGTGCCCTTGATCGACGAACTCCATGAAATGATTGTGGTAGCCATACTGAAGCCCAGCCTGTTTCGCCTTCTCGCCAATCCGGTTCGCAAGATCCGCCGTCTGCTTGGCATCCTCCAAAGTCATGGCCCTCATCATCTCTGCATACTTACTGAAGGCCGGGTCCATCTGTGGAAGTTCGCCCGTACCGCGGCGCAAAATGGAACTCACTACATAGTGCGC
>DATMKO010000472.1:0-11937 GCA_035571175.1 Steroidobacteraceae bacterium
GGGTCCGAAGCCGCATGCTTGCAGCGCAGCCATTTCGCTGTCGTGGTACATGCGGCCCAGCGTCAGCACCACCGCCAAAAGCAAACCAACGGGCACGATGACCGACAAGTTCATTACCGCGCCCAACGCGATCAGATCGAATACAACGCGCCGGCCGTACTGATTGTCGGCGGCCAGCCCGAGCACCCTCGATATCTGGTTCGACACCAGGATTGCGACCAGAATCCCGGTAACGGCGAGCCATGTCTGCACGACTTCGCGCAGCACATATCTCTGTACGGTCCATTTCATAGCCTGGAGCTTAGAGCCTTCGCAATAATCTAGTAAACTATTTGCTTACCCCCCCGTGCAACACGATCAAAGAGAACGGAGCTGACGATATGGAATTCAAGGCCATTGTTGATGCCAAAGCGCGCCACCCGGCCGGATGCGCGGTGGTCGGCGTCTATGAGAACGGCGACCTGGGCGTCGCGGCCCGCCAAATCGACAAGCAACTCGATGGGATGATCGCAAAACTGCACGCCAGCGGCGATTTTGCCGCCAAGCTTGGTGACTCCTTGATGCTGCCGCTTCCCTCAGGTTCCGCAGCGTCCCGCCTGCTCTTGATCGGTCTGGGAACTCGCTCGGGATTCACCCGCAAGCAGTACCGCAAAGCGTCGCAGGCCAGCGCCCTGGCCCTCGCCAAGACCGGTGCCAGCGATGCCCTCGTTTATTTAGGTCTGGAGCACGTGCCGGAGCTCGATATGCAATACCGTGCACGCGTCATCGCGGAAGCATTCTGTTCGCAGGCGTATAAGATTCCGGATCTAAAAACCAACGCCAAACCCGCGCCAAGGCCGCTGGCAACCGTCAGTGTGGCTGCGGCCGATGCGCGCGGCGCGAAATCGGCCGCGCAGGGCCTGCGTATCGGCGCGGCGGTCGGCAGTGGCTCAGGGCTGGCGCGCGATCTTGCCAATCTACCGCCCAACGTATGTACTCCAACGTACCTCGGAAGCCGCGCTCTACAGCTGGCAAAGGATTTCTCCAGCATCAAAACCAAGGTCTTGGACGAAAGCGGTATCAAGGCGCTGAAGATGGGCGCCTTTCTCGCGGTGACCCAAGGGTCGGAGGAGCCCCCGCGTCTCATCGTCTGCGAATACCGGGGCGCCAGAAAGGACGCAGCGCCGATCTGTTTGGTCGGAAAGGGCATTACTTTCGATTCCGGCGGAATTTCTCTCAAAGACCCCCCCGCCATGGACGAAATGAAATTCGACATGAGCGGCGGCGCGACCGTTCTCGGCACGCTGCGCGCCGTCGCCGAGCTCAAATTGAAGCTCAACCTGGTAGTGATCGTCGCCGCAGCGGAGAACATGCCGAGCGGCAGCGCCGTGAAACCCGCCGACATCGTCACCACCATGTCCGGACAAACGGTCGAGGTGCTCAACACCGACGCCGAGGGCCGCCTGGTGCTGTGCGATTGCATCACCTACAGCCGCCGCTACAAGCCAGCGGCGGTGATCGATGTCGCCACGTTGACGGGAGCCTGCATCGTCGCTCTCGGCAATCATACCAGCGGCTTGATGAGCAATAACGAACCGCTGGCGCAGGAATTGGCGTCCGCCGGTATTCGCGCCGATGATCGCGCCTGGCGGCTGCCGATCGGTGAGGAATACGTCGATCAGCTGAAGAGCAACTTCGCGGACATCGCCAACGTCGGCGGCCGCGAGGGCGGCGCCTGTACCGCCGCATCCTTCCTATGGAAGTTTGCCAAGGATCTTGAATGGGCGCACCTCGACGTGGCCGGTACTGCCTGGCTCAGCGGTTCGCAAAAGGGATCTACCGGCCGACCCGTGCCGCTGCTGGTCGACTTCCTGGTTCATCGCGCCAAGGCAACATGACCGAGCGCGTTGATTTCTACGTCTTGAAAAGTGCCGCCGCGAAACAGCGCTGGACATTCGCCTGCCGATTGATCGAAAAGGCCTATCTGCGTGATTTGCGCGTCGTAATCGTCAATGAAACGCTGGCGGACGCGAAGCAGCTGGATGAACTGCTTTGGACCTTCAATGAGCGCTCCTTCATACCCCATATGATCTGCCTCGATGAGCAGCCCGTAGATCTCGCGACGCCCGTTTGCCTGGTGCTCCCATCCACCCCAACGCCGGCGGCGCAGTTGCTGGTGAATCTGGCGAATGCGCTGCCCGCGCAACTGCCGCAATACACGCGCATCGCCGAAATCATCGACGCGGACGATGAGCGCCGGCGCTGCGCCCGCGAGCGTTTCAAGGCCTACCGCGAGCTCAAGTTCACCCTGGAAACGCATCAGATTGACGAGACCGCCGGCGTTTATGGATAAGGCCTTCTCCCCCGCCGATATCGAGCCGCGCATCTACGCACACTGGGAAGCCTCCGGATATTTCGCCCCCAGCGGGCATGGGCCCGCCTATTCGATTGTCATACCGCCGCCGAACGTCACCGGCACTTTGCACATGGGGCATGCGTTCGAACACACCATCATGGACGCCCTGATCCGCTTTCATCGCATGCGCGGCTTCGACACTCTGTGGCAGCCGGGCACCGATCATGCGGGCATCGCCACGCAGATGGTGGTCGAACGCCAGCTGAATGCCGAGGGAAAACGCCGGGTCGAGCTTGGACGCGAGGCGTTTGTCGCGCGCGTCTGGCAATGGAAGGAAGCCTCCGGCGGCATGATTGCGAAACAGATGCGCCGTCTGGGCGACTCGGTCGACTGGCAGCGCGATCAATTCACCATGGACCCCCGCCTCTCACAGACGGTCACCGAGGTGTTTGTCCGGCTGTACGAGGAAGGTCTGATCTACCGCGGCAAGCGCCTGGTGAATTGGGATCCGGTGCTGAAGACCGCGGTATCGGATCTGGAGGTGGTCGCGGAAGAGGAATCCGGCAGTCTCTGGCATTTGCGCTATCCGTTAAGCGACAGCGAGGGATTCTTGGTGGTGGCCACCACGCGGCCGGAGACCATGCTGGGCGATGCCGCGGTCGCCGTGCATCCCGACGATGCGCGCTACCGGCATTTGATCGGACGCACGGTGCGCCTGCCGCTCACCGCGCGGGAACTGCCCATCATCGCCGACTCGTACGTCGATCCTGCCTTCGGCAGCGGCTGCGTGAAAATAACTCCCGCTCATGACTTCAATGATTACGAGGTTGGGTTACGGCACAATCTGCCATTGATCAACATCATGACGTTGGACGCGTCGCTCAACGACAATGTGCCCGTCGCTTACCAAGGTCTGGACCGCAGCGAAGCCAGGACAAGAATCATCGCCGACCTTGACGCGCTGGGCCTCATCGAGCGTGTCGAGCCGCACAAGCTCACGGTACCTCGCGGCGATCGCAGCAACGCCGTGCTCGAGCCGCTGCTGACGGATCAGTGGTTCGTCGATATCAAGCCGTTGGCAGCGCCCGCCATACGGGCGGTTGAAGACGGACGGGTGCGCTTCGTCCCGGAGCATTGGACCGGCGTGTACTTCGAGTGGATGCACAAGATCAAGGATTGGTGCATCAGCCGCCAATTATGGTGGGGTCATCGCATACCGGCCTGGTACGACCCCGACGGCCGCTGGTATGTGGCGCGCAACGAGGCGCAAGCCCGCGCCTTGCATGGCATCGATGCGGCGACTCCCCTGCGTCAAGACAGCGATGTGTTGGATACCTGGTTTTCTTCCGCACTGTGGCCGTTTTCAACACAGGGGTGGCCGGAACAGACACGCGCCCTGCAAACCTACTACCCAACCGCCGCGCTGGTCACGGGATTCGACATCATTTTTTTCTGGGTAGCCCGCATGATCATGATGGGCCTGAAATTTGCCGGTGACGTGCCATTTCGCGCCGTCTATATACATGGGCTGATTCGCGATCAAGACGGCCAGAAGATGTCCAAGACCAAGGGCAACGTCATCGATCCCTTGGACATTGTCGATGGCATCTCGCTCGACGCATTGCTCGCCAAGCGCACCTCCGGGCTGATGCAGCCGCAAATGCGCGCGGCAATCGAGAAGGATACTCGCAGGCAGTTTCCACACGGCATCGCAGCTTACGGCACCGATGCCCTGCGCCTGTGCTTCGCACGGCTCGCGACGCAAAGCCGCGATCTGCGATTCGACATGGCGCGTGTCGAAGAGTACCGAAATTTCTGCAACAAATTGTGGAACGCGGCGCGCTACGTGCTGATGAATGTCGAAGGCCGGGATCTTCAGATGTCGGGCGCAGAGTTCAGCCTGGCCGATCGTTGGATCCAGTCGCGGCTCTCGGCGATGCTGGCCCGCATCGAATCCGGATTCGCCGACTATCGCCTCGACAACGTCGCCAATGCGCTGTACGAGTTCACCTGGCACGAATTCTGCGATTGGTATGTGGAGCTGTCGAAGGCGGTGCTGCAGTCGGATGCGGCCGGCGCCGCCGCGCAGCGCGGCGCGCGCTTCACGTTGATCAGCACACTGGAGACTCTGCTGCGGGCGCTGCATCCGCTGGCTCCCTTCATCACCGAGGAGATCTGGCAGCGCGTGCGTCTCAGCGCCGCGGCACCGGGCGAAACCATCATGCGCGCGGCGTATCCCACGGCCGATGGCATCCAGTCGGATTCGCAAGCCGAACCGGAAATGCGCTGGGTCATGGACTTCATTCTCGGCGTGCGGCAAATTCGCGGCGAAATGGACATAGCCCCCAGCCGCAGGCTGGACGTCCTGCTGCAGAACGCAGCAGACAAGGACATTGAATATCTGGGGCGCAATCTGCATTACTTGTCGCGCCTTGCCGGTATTGAGCCGCCGCGCGTGCTGGCGGCGGGACATACCGCGCCGATTTCCGCCGTCGCCTTGTTGGGCAGCTTGGAAATTCTCGTGCCCATGGCGGGGCTGATCGAGCCCGGGGCCGAACTCGAGCGGCTGGCGAAGCGACTGCGCAAAGCCGAACTGGACTTGCATAAATTGGAGGCCAAATTGTCGAACAGCCAGTTCGTCAGCAACGCGCCGCCGGATATCGTGGCCAAAGATCAGCAACGGGTTGCGGAATTGCGCACGGAAATCGGCCAACTATTGGCGCAGATTGCGCGGGTGACCAAGCTCAAAGACCAATGAACGCGCTGCATTCGCAGATCGAGGCAGTGTTGTCGCAGCTGAACCGGGTGATCCTGGGCAAGGATGCGCAGATTCGCTTGTGCGTCGCGTGCCTGCTGGCGCGCGGCCATCTTCTGATCGAGGACATTCCCGGCGTCGGCAAGACCACCCTGGCGCACGCGATCGCCAAGTCGTTGGGCTTATCCTTCCAGCGCGTGCAGTTCACCAGCGATCTTCTACCCGCCGACGTGCTCGGCGTATCGATCTTTGACCGCGAAACGGGCAAATTCCGGTTTCAACGCGGACCGATCTTTGCGCAGCTGGTGCTCGCCGACGAAATCAACCGCGCCTCGCCCAAGGCGCAGAGCGCGCTGCTGGAGGCGATGGAGGAGCATCAGGTCACTCTCGACGGCCAAACAATGGCGCTGCCGGAGCCCTTCTTTGTCATCGCCACCCAGAATCCACAGGACCAGGTCGGTACTTTTCCGCTGCCCGAATCGCAATTGGACCGGTTTTTGATGCGTGTCCATTTGGGATATCCGGCGGCGGCGGTCGAGCGTGAATTGTTGAACGGCATCGATCGCCGCGAGCTGGTGAACACGCTGACCACCATTCTCACCCCCGACCAATTGCGCCAGCTGCAGCAAAGCGTTCTTGACGTGCACGTCGCGCCGGCGTTGCTCGATTACGTCCAGGCGCTCGTCGCCCATACGCGCCGCGCGCCGGGAATCAACGCGGGCCTGTCGCCGCGCGCGGCCATAGGCTTGCTGCGTGCGGCGCGCGCCTGGGCCTTGATAGCCGGCCGCAGCGCCGTGATCCCTGAGCATGTACAGGCAATATTCGCCAGCGTAGTCGAGCATCGAGTGCGGCAGCGGAGCAGCGACGCCGTCGTTGTGACCAGCCTGCTCGAGGCGGTACCGGTTCCATAGCGTAAGGATTCGCTGCCTTGGCCACATTACGGCAGGTTGCAATCGCCCAATTGCGGGCTCGGTCCGCGCGCCGCCACGGCCGCGATTCCTTGCCGATGACGGTCAATCGGCGCCGTATTTATATTTTGCCATCGCGCTTCGGCTTCATGCTGGCGGCGATTCTTGCCGCGATGCTCATCGCCGGACTCAACTACAACAGCAATCTTGGTTTGGCATTTGCCTTCTTGATGGCAAGCATGGCGCTCGTGACCATGCACCACTGCAATCGCAACTTGCAGCGCCTGTCCGTCGATGTCACCACCGAAGTCGATGCGTTTGTCGGGCGCGACGCCGTGTTTGAATTTGCGCTGCATAACAACTCGAATGTGGACCGCCGCGACGTCGAAATTCGCTGCATGGCGGCCACCGGCATGGGCAGCGTCGCGGCAAACGAGAATGAATCGATCACGGTCGTCGTGCCCGTCACACGGCGCGGCGTGACCCGCGTCAACCAGTTCGAATTGCGCACCCGCTATCCCTTCGGCTGGTTTTATTCTTGGACGTACGTACAGCAGCTGCTCAAGATTTACATTGCGCCCGCTCCCGCAGGCACGCGAATTCTACCGTCGGAGGGCGCGCAGGGTAACGGCGCGCATTCGGAGAAACGCGGCGACGAGGATTTCTCCGGCCTGCGTGCGTACGAACCGGGGGTGCCGCTCAAGCATATGGCGTGGAAAGTGCTGGCGCGCGGCGGCGATGCGGCGGTGCGCAGTTATTCGAGTTTGGCCGCACAAGCCGAGTGGTTGGATTTTTCCGCGTTGGAGGGCTTGGAGGTTGAGGCTCGGCTGTCACAGCTGTGTTTGTGGGTGCTGGAAAGCGATGCCGCACAGCGCCCGTATGGTTTGCGATTACCCGGCAAGGAAATCATGCCCTCGGGCGGCGCGGCCCATCGATTCGCATGTTTGCGGGCGCTCGCCGCACATGGCGTCGCGGATGCTTGAATGATCGCCGATCGCGTCGCATACGAACATCTGCTGGGCATTTTCGCATGCCTGGCGCTGGCGTTGGTGGCGCACATCACTGCGCTGCCGGTGTGGATACCCATCATCGTGATCGTCTGCGGCCTGCTGCGCTTGGGCCTGGCGCGCAACGGCCACAGCGCGCCGCCCGGATGGGTGGTGCTGACGCTCGCCGGGATTTCCATACCGCTATTGTTCGTGCGCTTTCACACCTTCAACGGCCTGACTGCCGGTACCGCGCTGCTGGTGGTGATGGCGGGCTTGAAATTGCTGGAAACCAAAACCAAGCGCGATATCTACATCATCACCTTGATCATTTACTTCGTGAGCCTGGCAGCGCTATTGGAAGGGGACTCTTTCTGGCTGCTTGCCTATCTCATCGGCGTCTGCTGGCTCACCACCGCCACACTGCTGCGACTCACGAGCAGCGGACCGGCGCCCGATTGGCGCGCGAGCCTTGGCTACGGCGGACGCGTATTGAGCCAAGCTCTACCGCTGGCGTTGGTTTTTTGGCTGCTGTTTCCGCGATTCGCCGGACCTTTATGGCAGATCCCGGCCGATGGGCGCAGCGCCCAATCCGGCGTGAGCGACACCATGAGTCCGGGGGACATCACCCATCTGGCGCAATCGGACGAAGTCGCATTCCGCGTTCGCTTCGCCGCGGCTGCGCCGCCACCGCAGGATCGCTACTGGCGCGGGCCGGTGCTGCATTCTTTCGACGGTCGCACCTGGAATGGCACGGATTTGCTTTTCAACAATACGCCGCCGTTGCAGCCGCAGGGCCCTGCGTACCAGTACACGGTGATGATGGAACCCCATCAACACAAATGGATATTCACGCTCGATTGGCCTGCGCAATCGAATTTGGCGCGTGCCGGCCTGACCAGCGACTACACCCTGGTGCAGGACTTTCCATTGTCACGTCCGGTCGACGTAGTCGCCACTTCGTATTCTCGCGTTCAGTTTCCAGCGGCGTTGGGCGACAGTGCGCGCCGCCACGACACGCAGAGGATCCCTGGCAATCCGCGCACGGTGCAGTTGGCAAAAGAGCTGCGCGGCGCGCACCCCGACGACATGGAGTTCGTGCGCGCCGTTCTCGCCATGTTCGCCCAGCAACCGTTCTATTACACCTTGTCGCCGCCAAGCCTGGGCGAGAATCCCGTGGACGAGTTTTTATTCGGCACGCGGCGCGGTTTCTGCGAACACTATGCGTCGGCATTTGCCGCTTTGGCGCGCGCCGCCGGCATCCCGGCACGCGTCGTGACGGGCTATCAAGGCGGCACTCGTAATCCGTACGCGGATTACTGGATTGTGCGCCAGAGCGATGCGCACGCGTGGGATGAAGTCTGGATCGAGGGCCACGGCTGGCTGCGCATCGATCCCACGTCCGCGATTGCTCCGCAACGGGTAGAGGCCGGATTGACCGATGCCGCGGGCGCCGACGAGGCGTTGGCCAGCCGCTGGCAGCGAAGTTCACCCTGGTTCGCGGGTGCGCGGCTGCGTCTGGATTTTCTGCGCGAGATCTGGCGCGAGCGCATTCTGGATTTCGACCAGGATTCGCAGCGCAAATTGCTCGAGATGCTGCGGATTCCCGAGCCCGATGGTCAGAAACTCGTGCTGGTTTTGGCCGGGGCCATGACTGTCGTGCTGTGCTGGTTGACCTGGCAGGTGCGGCGCGAACTCGATCCACAGCCGAAGGATTCGACCGCCCGAGCCTTTCGCCGGCTATGCATCAAACTTGCCGCCGCGGGATTGCCGCGCCTGCCGCACGAAGGCGCCGAAGCCTATGCGGCTCGCGTGGCGCGACAGCGCCCCGATCTTGGCTCTGCCGTCACCTCGCTGTGCCGGCAATATTCTTCCTTGCGCTACGCGGCACCGTCGACCGCCGTGACGCTCGGTCAGTTCGAGGCAGGCGTCCGCGGATTCCGGCCACGGCCCTTGGGAAAGTAGCCCAGCTTTAGGCTCTTGACCGGAATCTCAGGCCGCTCAATTCGAGAGATTCTCGCGCGTCTTCAGGAATCTTATTTCCGGCCAGCGCTCCTCGGTCAATCCCAGATTCACGCGCGTCGGCGCCAGATACACGAGTTCCCCGGCGTGGTCGACGGCGAGATTGTCATAGGCCTTGGTTCTGAATTCAGCAAGCCTTTTCTCATCCTTGAGGCTCACCCAGCGCGCCACCGCCACGTTGATTGGTTCAAAAACGCATTGCACGCCGTATTCGTCCTGCAGGCGAAAGGCCACCACTTCGAACTGCAACTGGCCGATCGCGCCCAGAATCAAATCGTTGTTGCGCAGCGGCTTGAACAGCTGCGTGGCGCCCTCCTCGCACAACTGCGAAAGTCCCTTCTGCAGCGCTTTCATGCGCAACGGATCCTTGAGGACGGCGCGCCGAAAAATTTCCGGGGCAAAATTTGGCACGCCCGTAAAGGTGAGTTCTTCGCCCTCGCTGAACGTGTCGCCGATGTTGATGGTGCCGTGATTGTGCAGACCGATGATGTCCCCGGCGTAGGCCTCTTCGGCCTGGCTGCGATCGGCGGCAAGGAAGGTCAACGCGTCGGCAATGCGGATATCCTTGTGCAGCCTCACGTGGTGCAATCGCATGCCGCGCGCGTAGCGCCCCGAGCAGAGCCGCATGAATGCGATTCTATCGCGGTGCCCGGGATCCATATTCGCCTGAATCTTGAAGACAAAACCGCTGAGCTTGGATTCAGCGGCATTGACGGTTCGCTGCAAGGCGGCCCGGGGCTGCGGCGCAGGCGAGTGCGCAACGAACGCCGACAGCAATTCCCGAACGCCGAAGTTGTTGACGGCCGAGCCGAAAAACACCGGCGTTTGCTTCGCGGCCAGGTAGCGCGACAGATCGAAATGCGGGCTGGCGCCCCGCACCAGTTCCACTTCCTCGAGAAATTCTTGGTATCCAGCGCCAAGAAATTCCCGCGCCTCGTCGCTGGCGATACCGGCGATCGTTTCGTGCGTGCCGACCCGGCCTTTTTCGACCGCAACATATACGTATATCTGGTCTTCGATCAAGTGATATACGCCCTTGAGATCGCGGCCCATGCCTATCGGCCAGGTGATCGGCGCGCATTGAATCTGCAGAACGCTTTCGATTTCGTCCAGCAATTCTATGGGCGCCCTGCCATCGCGATCCAGTTTGTTGACGAAAGTCATGATGGGTGTGTCGCGCAAGCGGCACACCTCCATGAGTTTGATGGTTCGCTCTTCGACGCCCTTGGCACAGTCGATGACCATCAGCGCGGAGTCCACCGCCGTCAAGGTTCGGTAGGTGTCTTCCGAGAAATCCTCATGGCCCGGCGTATCCAGCAAATTGACGATGCACTCATCGAATGGGAACTGCATCACCGAGGATGTCACCGAGATGCCGCGCTGCTGCTCCAAGCGCATCCAATCGGAGGTCGCGTGCCGCGTTGCCTTGCGCCCTTTCACGGTGCCGGCCATCTGGATGGCGCCGCCGAACAGCAGCAGTTTTTCGGTCAGCGTGGTTTTGCCGGCGTCGGGATGGGAGATGATTGCAAAAGTTCTTCGACGATTGATTTCATTGACAATTTCAGATTCATTCACCAGCCATTTCCCCAAAGCGTGTACACACGCAGGTACACAAACCAGAATCTACTCGTCGCAGCCGGGTGGCCCGCAGGGCGCCACCACCCTTTGCCAACACCACCAGAGAGGAGTTGACCCAGTGTCCAGCATCCCGGTGGGTCCACGCGCCAGAATACAGCGTCGCGGCCTCACTCGCGAGCGGCAGCGCTCCAACCAGCAATTCAGCCCGGATTCACCTTCTATCGCCGCCATTCCGGTGCAATAGGCAGAAAGTCCACTGTGTAGCGAAACCGGCGTGCGCGACATTCCACTATCATTAGGTCGATTCTTGACCCAAGGAATAGGGAATGACCATGGCAAAGGCTTCCATGATTGCGTTGCTGTTAATGACTGCAGGCTGTACCGACCTCAAACCCATGGAAGCGCGAATCGCTGACTTGGAGCGACAGGTCAGCAAACTGCAGGCCGACCTCGCGAAATCGTCGAGCAATGCGACGGCGGCCAACAAAGCGGCTGCAGCGTCCGCGTCGGTGGCTTCCGACACGGCGAGGAAGGCTTTGTCGACCGCCGAGTCGAATACCGTTGCCATCGACGCCCTCAACGCGAAGATTGACCAGATGTTCAAGAGGCGTCCGTCGGACTAGCCGCGAAGATGCATCATATTATCCGGGCGATTGAAAACTTCGTGGGCCGCCTCGACGGGCCGCTGCATTTTCGATTCATCTTCCAGCCGCTGACGGCTGTCATTTTTGCCATCCGGGATGGAAGACGAGACGCTCGCGAAGGGCGAGCGCCTTTTCGACTGTTCACTGAGCCGGGGCAACGCCGCGAAGTACTGCTCAGCAGTTTGAAGTCGGTGGGCAAGATATTTGTTATTGCCTTGATTCTTGACGCCATCTACCAGGTCCGAGTACTGAGCTGGTTCTACCCGGGCGAGGCATTACTCGTGGCACTGATCCTCGCGGCGGTCCCGTATTTCCTGCTGCGGGGCCCGGTCAACTTTATGACACGTCGGAAACGCTAGACGCGCGCTAGGCATTCGCAACATTGTTCTAGTCCGCTAGCGACATTAGAATTCCGTGCACGCCCATCTTGAGCGATGGACGAATCCGAAAGGACATTGATCATGCTTCGAGAACAGCAGGCGACGATGGCGCACTTCGTTGCCTTCCTATTTTCCGCCATCCTCATCGTCGATTCTTTCACCGCGGTGGCTCAGTCTTCTGGATCCGCGGATCCTGTCAGCGAAGCGGTACGCGAACGTATAGAAGCGCTCTCTGCGGGCGGCAGACTCAGCGTCGATGACGCCGACTTAAGTGCAGTTCAATCATTGCCCACCCTCTACGAGCTGCATGGATTCAAGCCATTTTGGGA
>DATMKO010000473.1:0-3530 GCA_035571175.1 Steroidobacteraceae bacterium
TCGCCCAAGGGACGGGCGAAGTCAATTTCCTGTCCCTTGTGAGCCATGAGTGCGGCGCCTGTGGCGGCATGCAGCTTGAGCTGCAGGCTCTTTGGAAGCCGAATGATCGGGAGCATGGGCGCAGTATACTCCTTGCGATTCATGTGCTCGGCGCGCAAAACATTGCTGCGCGATGATATTGATTCGTTTCAGGATCGGTGTACTTTGACATGCAAAGTGGGGATGGATTCCGGGCAACGAACTGCAACGACGCAGGCCCGCGCGGCACGCCTCTCGAGGTCTTGCGGGTGTTTCTCAAGCTGGGATTGAGCTCATTCGGCGGACCGATTGCCCACATCGGTTATTTTCGCGAAGAATTCGTCGTGCGCCGGCGCTGGATCGGCGATGCGGCCTACTCCGATCTCGTCGCGCTCTGCCAATTTCTTCCCGGTCCGGCCAGCAGCCAAGTCGGATTTTCCATCGGCCTGATGCGGGCGGGATATCGCGGGGCACTGGCTGCCTGGACTGGCTTCACCTTGCCGTCGGCAATCGCCCTGGTGCTTTTTTCTTATGGCGCGGACGCGCTGCACGGCGCGCTCGGGATGGGGATGCTGCATGGCTTGAAGCTGGTCGCCGTCGCGGTGGTGAGCCAGGCGGTATGGGGCATGGCGCGCACGCTGTGCCCCGACCGGCAGCGAGCATCCATTGCCGCGGTGGTGGCACTGCTCTGTTTGTTCAGCCGCTCATCGACTATCCAGGTAGGGGCCATCATCCTCGGCGGCATGGCCGGCCTCTGGCTCTGCCGCAGCGCCGTGCCCGCAGGCACGAAAACCATGACAGCGCCGGTTTCGCGCACGGCGGCCTGTGTGTCGCTGACGATTTTTGCCGTCCTGCTTGCCGGGCTACCGCTGCTGCGAGGATTGGGACTGCCTGCAGGCGCAGCGCAGTTCGAAGCATTCTATCGCTCCGGTGCATTGGTATTCGGCGGCGGCCACGTCGTGCTGCCCTTGCTGCGCGGCGCGTTTGTGACGCCCGGCTGGGTCAGCGACGATGCTTTTCTCGCAGGCTACGGCGCCGCGCAGGCGGTTCCGGGACCTTTGTTCAGTTTTGCGGCCTATCTTGGCGCCGTGGTCCGGCCGTCCTGGTTTGGCATACCGGGCGCAGCGCTTGGCCTCGTCGGCATCTTCCTTCCGGGTATGCTGGTCCTCATCGGGGCGCTGCCGTTCTGGGAAGCTTTTCGCAGCCGTGCCAATGCGCAAGCAGCCATGCGCGGCATCAATGCGGCGGTGGTCGGATTGCTGGGCGCCGCACTCTACAACCCTGTTTGGACCAGTTCCGTGAGAACTTCAGGAGACCTCGGCGTGGCGCTGATCGGCTTCGTGCTTCTGACCGTGTGGCGCGCGCCGCCGCTGCTGGTGGTGATTGCCGGCGCTCTCGGCGGGATGGCACTGGCAAAATAGCGGACAGGCAATTCAACGGGTTGGGCGCGCCGCGCTTGACAACTCTGTACTTTGCACCGCAAAGTAAATGACCCACATGCACATCGCAATCATCATGGATGGAAACGGCCGCTGGGCGGCGCGACGCGGACTGCCGCGCAGCGCCGGCCACGTGCAGGGCGCAAAGGCGGTCAATGTCACGGTGGAGGCGGCGGCCCGCAGCGGCATCGAGATCCTGACGCTCTACGCCTTCTCGGCAGACAATTGGAAGCGCCCGCCCGCGGAAGTCAACGCGCTGATGGATCTTCTTGGCCGCTACCTTTTTACGGAAACCCGCCGTTGCGTCGAGCGGTCGATTCGCATCAATGTCATCGGCCGGCGCGATCGGCTTTCTGCCAGTCTGGTGCGGGCAATCGAGCAAAGCGAACGGTCGAGCGCAGCAGGGGAGGCGATGCTGCTGCGAGTCGCGGTGGACTACTCCTCACGTCATGGCATCGTGCAGGCGGCAGGCCGGGCGCGAGACGGCGTGGGTATGGAGGAATTTGCCCGCTTGATGCAGCAGGCAAATCACTGCGTAGCACCGGCAGCTGAAGTCGACTTATTGATACGCACCGGCTCCGAGCAGCGTTTGAGCGACTTCATGCTGTGGGAATGCGCATATGCGGAACTCTATTTCAGCGATTGCCTGTGGCCGGATTTCGATGAGCGACAGTTTTCACTGGCGCTCGGCGCGTACGCCGCGCGGCATAGGCGATTTGGGGGTCTGATCGCTCAAGAAGGATAGATTCGCGATCTGCTACGGCCACATTCTTCGCAATACGCCATCGTGCTTGATGAAATGATGCCAAAGCGCCGCCACGGCGTGAGCCGCGGCAAGTCCAAACGCACCGTATGCGAGATAGCCGTGGATGTCCTCGGTTGGCTCAAAAATTGCGGGGTTTTTCGCCACGCCAAAGTTCAGCTGCACCAGGCCTAAATCCAGCGACCTGCCGTGCCAGATGAAGGTGACGATGCCAAATATGGGAATGATAAAAAGCAGCGCATACAACGCCAGGTGCACCGCGCGCGCCAGCTTGGCGCTGGCAATGCTCGAGTCCGCCGGCGGCGGCGGCGGATTATTCAGCCTGCCTACGAATCGCAGAATCAGCAGGATCCACAGGGATAATCCAAATAATGCATGCACGTTGATCCAAAAGGCCTGGCTGTGCTTCGGCCACGAATCGTGCAGCAGTCCCAAAATCCCGACAACGACAAGAAGCACGAACAAGGTCCAATGCGCGGTGATCGCCCAAGCCCCATAGCGTTGGGCGGCACCGGCCGATGATGTCGGCAACACTTCTGAACTACTCACGCGATTTCCCTGATTTGAATCCACCAACGCCGCACACAGCACCCGTCCGGCCACCCGACTCTGCGACACAAAGTCCATGGTATCGCGGATCTTGCGCCACCGCAGCAAGGATACTTTAAAAAACCGTAAAGTAGCGAACGCGTCCGGCGTGCTATGTTGAGTCAGGCTTTGCGTTACGAGGCCGGCCGTGCGTTTGAACCTGAGTATTTGCTGCCTAGCGTGGGGTGCGCTCGCCGCCGGATGCGCCGCCGTCAACACGCAATCCCCGCCGCGCGAGGTGCCCGCCGCATTCGACAACGCGCCAAGCACGCAGCCGGCACGGTGGCCCGCACAGCAGTGGTACCGGGATTTCTCCAGCGATGAGCTGAATGCCTTCATCGACCTGGCCGTCAAGGACAATTCAGATCTGGCAGTGGCCCGCGCGCGGGTGGCGCAGGCCGATGCAAGGGCGCGCCAGGCCGGTGCCGCGCTCCTGCCGAACATCGATGCTGCGGGCAATGCCTCTTACCTGGCCGGTCATTCAGCGCAGGGTGGGGGCCATGAACTCGATTGGTCCGGGATGTTGACGGCCAGCTACGAAGTGGACTTCTGGGGGAAGAATCGCGCGACCGCCGAATCCGCGCGATTTCTTGCCGGCGCGTCCCGCGCAGAGCGCGATGCGGTTGCCCTGACCACCCTGGCGGGCGTTGCGGATGCGTATTTTCAAGTGCTGGCGCTGCGCGAGCGGCAGACGGTGGCGCAATCCAACAGCGACGCCGCGA
>DATMKO010000474.1:0-7335 GCA_035571175.1 Steroidobacteraceae bacterium
ACCGTTGCTCCCGACCTGAGCAACAGGTGGGGCTAACTGCGGCACTTAAGGCTTTCCGCTCGAGGCGGACTTGCACAATGTTGCCAGCAAGCAATGGCCCCTGGGGTTTCAAACTTAGGGTCGAGAGGTAACCCGATCCGCGTCGAACACCGCAGGCAGCGCCAAATTTAATCTTCGAAGGATCGCCACAATTCGGCTCGCAGGGCTAATCCCTTGTCTCAAAGCTCGAGCTGCTGACCCTTCTCCAAGGCCGACTCTACGCGCTCGCGCAGGATACGCAAGCGTCCGCCGACATCAGAATCGAGATTGGTGTCACGGTTGCGGAATCGAATCAATTCGTTGGCCATATTGAGAGCAGCGATCACCGCGATGCGATCCAAACCGACCACCTTGCCGCTGTCGCGGATCTCGCGCATTTTGAGGTTCAAGAATTCCGCGGAATCAAGCAAGTCGGAGCGCTCCTCGCTCGGACAGGTTATGTGATACTCCTTTTCGAGTATGCGCACGCTCACTCTCGCTTGATTGTCGTTCACACCTGCTCCATGGATTTCAACCGGCCGATCATTGCTTCGACCCGGGCGCGCACTTGTTCGTTTTTCTGCAGAAGCGTGGCGCGCTCGGTGGTCAAGGTGTCTTGACGCTGCCGCAATGCGCGATTTTCCTCCTTGATGTGGCTGACGGTCACGATCAGGTCTTCCAGA
This sequence comes from Steroidobacteraceae bacterium, assembly GCA_035571175.1. Classification (GTDB taxonomy): domain Bacteria; phylum Pseudomonadota; class Gammaproteobacteria; order Steroidobacterales; family Steroidobacteraceae; genus Bog-1198. The sequence continues at coordinate 702 of DATMKO010000474.1, forward strand.
CGCTTTTCCAAGCGCTTCAGCTCGAGTTCGACGGCTGATTTCGAGTTGGTTTCGGTCATAGGCTGCCAATATAGAGCGGCGATAAGCGCAATGCAAAGGGCGGTTTATGCCCCCACTGCGGTATTATTCCCTCAAGTATGCTGTCTGATATTCGATTCAAGGACTTCGAGGATGTGCTGGCCGCCGCCGGCGGCCTCGCGGACGCCGCCGAGGCGCATGGTTCCTTGTGCGGCGCGCTGTGTTCGATATCGCCCTATAGGATGCAAGACTGGATCAACGAAATCCTGCCCGACGGCGCGGCCGTCTCGCAAGAGTCGGTGGCAATGATTGAAAAGGTCTTTACAGCAACCGCGACCTCCTTTGGTGAGCAAGGCATGGAATTCGAGCCCCTGTTGCCCGATGACGAGCAGCCGCTGAACGGCCGCGCCAATGCACTTGCATTATGGTGCACGGGTTTTCTCTATGGCTTGGGTACCGGCCATATCTCGGATCTCGAAGCCCTGGGCGGCGACGTCGGCGAAATCGTCCGCGATTTCACCGAGATTTCGCGGGCCACCGGCGATGACGCGGATTCGGACGAGTCCAACGAGCAGGCTTACGCAGAATTGGTCGAGTTCATCAGGGTCGCGGCCCAAGTCGTATTCGAAGAATTGCTGCCGCTGCGCACGCAGGTCTACCCGGCGCAGCAGCGGCTGCATTGAGCTGGGAGCAGGCTCCTAAATGGATCGCAAGGAGTTCGCGCGGCGACGGCGCCAATTCATGGCTTTGATCGGCAAGGACGCAATCGCGATCCTGCCGGCCGCCCCGGTGCGCCATCGCAACGGCGATATCGAGTACGCCTACCGGCAGGACAGCCATTTCTACTATTTGAGCGGTTTTTCGGAACCGGACGCTGTCGCGGTGCTCGTTCCCGGCCGCCCGCAGGCGGAGTATCTCCTGTTCGTGCGCGAGCGCGACACGCTGCGCGAGTCGTGGGACGGAGCACGCGCCGGAACCGAGGGCGCGGTCGAGCGCTACGGGGCCGACGACGCCTTTCCCATCGAGGACATCGACGAAATCCTGCCGGGGTTGATGGAGCAGCGCTCGCAGATCTTCTACTCCATGGGCACTCACCCCGAATTCGATCCGCGGATTTTGGGCTGGGTGAACACGCTGCGGGCCCAAGCACGCCAGGGCGCGGTGCCGGAATTTGTCGCACTGACCCACGTGCTTGACGACATGCGTCTTTACAAGAGCCGCCCCGAGCAAGCCAGCCTGCGCCGCGCGGCGCAGATCGCCATGGGCGCGCATCGGCGCGCGATGCGCTTCGCGCGCCCCGGGCGCATGGAATACGAAGTCATGGCGGAATTACTCCATGAATTCCGCTCGCACAATGCGGATATTTCGTACCATCCCATCGTCGGCGGCGGCGCCAATGCGTGCGTCATGCACTATCGCAACAATGACCAGCCGTTGTGCGACGGCGACTTGCTGCTGCTCGACGCCGGCTGCGAACACGACTACTACGCCTCGGATATCACGCGTACGTTTCCGGTCGGCGGCCGCTTCAGCGCCGTGCAGCGCGCCGTCTATGAAGTGGTATTGGAGGCCCAGTTGGCCGCCATCGACAAGGTGCGGCCGGGCAACCACTGGAATCAGCCGCACGAAGCGGCTGTGCGCGCGGTGACCCAGGGTCTCATCAAGCTGGGGTTGCTCAAAGGCCCCGTCCTCAAGTTGATCAAGGAGCAGGCCTACCTGCCGTTTTTCAATCATCGCACCGGCCACTGGCTTGGGCTTGATGTGCACGACGTGGGCGACTACAAGGTTGGCGGCGAATGGCGGGTATTGGAGCCGGGTATGGCGTTGACCGTGGAACCGGGTATCTACATTCGACCATCGCCGCGGATCGCGAAAGAATTCTGGAACATCGGTGTTCGCATCGAAGATGAAGTGCTGGTGACCGCGGGCGCTCCCGAGGTGCTGACCGGGGCGCTGGAGAAAACCCCGGAAGCCATAGAGTCGCTGCGATGAGCGAGGATCAGGCCGCGGCTCAATCCTTCGATGTTGCCATCGTCGGGGGCGGCATGGTGGGCGCCACCTTGAGCGTGGCATTGGCGCCGCTCAAGCTGCGCATCGCCCTCATCGAATCCATTCCGCAAACGTCGGCGGCGCAGCCCAGCTTCGATGAGCGCACCACGGCATTGTCGAATGGCAGCCGGCGGATCCTCGAGACCTTGGGCGTGTGGCAGGAGGTCAGCTCGGTAGCGACACCTATCGCTAAGATTCACGTCTCGGATCAAGGGCATTTCGGGTTTGCGCGTATCGACGCGGCCGAGCAGGGGCTCGCGGCGATGGGATACGTGGTACCCAATCGCGCTCTGGGAAATGCCCTCTGGCCGCGCCTTCTGAGGAGCGCGGGCCTGCGGGTGTTTTGCCCGGCGCAGGTGGGTGAGATCAGCGCAGGGGAGGCCGCTGTCGCACTGACCGTCGTTGCGGGCGGGGCCCAACACCAAATCGCTGCCAAGCTCATCGTGGCGGCCGACGGCGTGCAATCGGTGGTGCGCAGCGCCTTCGGCGTCGAGGCGCAATCGCACGACTATCAGCAGACGGCAATCATCACGACGGTGTTGCCGCAGCGCTTCCACGACAATGTAGCCTACGAGCGCTTCACACCCACCGGACCGCTGGCGCTTCTGCCGCTGGAGAATGGCCGCTGCGCCCTGGTCTTGACGCTGGCTCCTGCGATGGCGCAGGCCGCGATGGCCTGGTCGGATCAAGAATTCCTTGCGGAGGTGCAGCGCCGTTTCGGATTTCGCCTCGGACGATTTCTCAAAGTCGGACGCCGCGTACCGTATCCGTTATCGATAAGCCGTGCGCTGCGCACCAGCTCAGGGCGGTGCGTCATCATCGGCAATGCGGCGCAAGGCCTGCATCCGGTGGCCGGCATGGGATTCAATTTGGGTCTGCGCGATGTTGCGAGCCTTGCCGAACTCATCGCGGAATGCACCGGCCAGGCGGACAGCGATCCCGGAAGCCCGCGGCTGCTCGCCGAGTACGATGCCTGGCGCGCGGCTGATCGAGGTGGTGTGATCGCCTTCACCGACGGGCTGGTCAGGCTGTTTGCGAACCCGCTGCGGGGCGTACAGCGGCTGCGCAATTTGGGACTTCTCGCGTTCGATTTGCTGCCGCCCGCGAAGGCCGCATTGTCGCGCCTGAGCACCGGCGCGAACGGCCGTGTGCCGAAACTCGCGCGCGGCGTGCCGCTGCGATGAATAGCCCACGATCCAGCGACTTCGACGTGATCATCGTCGGTGCCGGGGTCATCGGCGCGGCGATGGCGTGCCTATTGCTGGCGCGTAAATTGAGTACGCCGGGCAGGGTCGCCATCGTGGCCGATCACTTTCCGGCGGACCCGGTGGGCGACAGCGATTGGGACTTGCGGGTTTTTGCGCTGAGCCGCGCCTCCGAGCGCCTGCTCAAAATCTGCGATATCTGGCGCGCGCTGCCGGCGGCCCGAGTGTTTGCCTACGAGCGCATGTGCGTTTGGGATGCCGGCGGTACCCCTCAGGGCGAGGGATCACTGACATTCGATTGCGCGCAGATCGGCGAACCCAACCTTGGGAGTATCGTCGAGGGGCGCGCGCTGCAATCGCAGTGCCTTAAGTCCGCGAGGGCCGCAGGTGCGGTCCTCATCGAGGCTGCCGTCGTATCAACTGTGATGGGCGGTGCCGATATCTTGCTGCGTTTGAGTGACGGCCGCGAATTGCGCAGCAGGCTGCTGGTAGCAGCCGACGGACCGGAATCCAAGACCCGGGAATTACTCGGCATCGGTACCGCTGGCCATGTCTATCATCAGGATGCACTGGTGGCCCATGTGCAAACTGCCAAGCCGCATCACAACACGGCGTGGCAGCGCTTCCTCCCCACCGGCCCTCTCGCGTTCCTGCCGCTCAATGACGGCCGCTGCTCCATCGTGTGGAGCCTGGCGCGCCCCGCGGCGGACGCTTTAAGCGCCATGGACCCGGCAGCCTTTGAAGCGGCCCTGCACACCGCCAGTGGCGATGCACTGGGCGGCTGCACGCTCACGACCAAGCTGGCGCGGTTTCCGCTCAAGTTGCAGTACGCCTTGCAATACGCGAGTTCTCGCGCCGTCCTGCTCGGCGATGCGGCACACGTGGTGCACCCTCTCGCCGGCCAGGGCATGAATCTGGGACTGCTGGACTGCGCGGCGCTCGCGCAAGTACTCGGGCAAGCCGGGGGCGCCGGCAATTTCGGCGACTCGAGAGTGCTCCGGGAATACGAGCGCTGGCGCCGCAGCGAGAATCTGCTCGCGGCAGCCGCGCTGGATGGAATGGAACGGCTGTTTTCCCGCAGCGACGCGCTCAGCGCCGGACTGCGCGCCGCGTCATTGAGCGCCGTCGGCAAGATGCCCTTCATAAAACGCCGCTTTGCGCAGCGTGCGCTGGGGTTGATCGGCGACGTGCCGGACTTTCTAAAGACCTGAGCTGCCAGCCATCAGAGCCGATCCAGCTTGGCGGCGCAAATGAAATCATTGACCGATAGTCCGCCGATCGAATGCGTCGTGAAGGTGACGTCGCAGTAGTTATAGCCGACCCGCAAGTCCGGATGATGGTCCTCGGTATTCGCCACATGCGCGAGCGCATTGACGAAGCTCATGGTGCGATAGAAATCCTTGAATTTCAGAGAACGCTTCAGACTCTTGGAATCCTTCGAGATCTGCCAATCCTTGTGCAATTGCTTTGCGAACAGCGTCACCTTGGCGCGTGTCAACGGCGGCACGCCTCCCTCGCAAGGCACGCACTTCTTCTCGGACAGCGTCGTCAAGACGAGATCCTGGCGTAAGTGCGCTCGATGTAGCGCTCGACGAGATCCTGGAATTCCTCGGCGATGCGATCGCCTTTGAGCGTCACCGTCTTGGCGCCGTCTTCATACACCGGCGCAACCGGATGTTCACCGGTGCCCGGCAGGCTGATGCCGATGTTCGCGTGCTTGCTCTCGCCGGGACCGTTCACCACGCAGCCCATGACAGCGACCGTCATGTCCGCGACGCCCTCACGCTGTTTGCGCCATTCCGGCATGCGGTGGCGAATGTGGCTTTGAATCTTCTGCGCCAGTTCTTGAAAGTAGGTGCTGGTGGTGCGGCCGCAGCCGGGGCAGGCGATCACCATCGGGGTGAAGGCGCGCAATCCCATGGTCTGCAGGATCTCCTGAGCCACGATCACTTCCTGGGTGCGATCGCCGTTGGGCTCCGGTGTCAACGAGACTCGAATGGTATCGCCGATACCTTCCTGCAGCAGCACGCTCATGGCCGCCGTAGAGGCCACGATGCCCTTGCTGCCCATGCCGGCCTCGGTCAGCCCCAGGTGCAATGGGTAGGCGCAGCGGGCCGCCAGATTGCGATATACGGCAATCAGGTCCTGCACACCGCTGACTTTGGCGCTGATGACGATCATATTGGAGCCCAAGCCCAGCGCTTCGGCGCGCTTGGCGCTGTCCAATGCCGACACCACGATGGCCTCGCGCATGACGTCCAGCGCCGCCAAGGGTTCCTTGAGTTTCGAGTTCTCATCCATCATGCGGGTCAAGAGGTCCTGATCCAGGCTGCCCCAATTCACACCGATACGCACCGGCTTGCGGAACTTGACGGCGGTTTCGATCATTTCGGCAAATTGCGGGTCGCGCTTGGAACCGCGGCCGACATTGCCCGGGTTGATGCGCAGTTTGCCAAGCGCTTCCGCACAAGCAGGATGAGCTTTGAGCAACTTGTGGCCGTTGAAGTGAAAGTCGCCGACCAGGGGTGTGGTGATGCCCGCGGCGTCGAGCCGCTCTCTGATATGAGGCACTGCAGCGGCGGATTCATCATTGTTGACCGTGACGCGCACCAATTCGGACCCGGCACGCGCCAATGCGCGCACCTGCGCCACCGTGGCTTCGATATCCGCCGTGTCGGTGTTGGTCATGGATTGAACGATGATGGGCGCTGCGCCGCCAATGGTGACGGAGCCGACTTTTACGGCAATGGAATTTCGACGAGATCTCATGCCGGCATTATACAAGGGAGGGCCGCCGCGGGGCAGGCTGCGTTTCCGATACAACGCTCGTAGTAAAATGCAGAGAAAATTCTCCGCCAAGGAACGACACACGTGGCCTCCAGAATCATCTATTCGACCGGCATTGGCAGTCTTTGCACCAATTGCCGCCGCCCGGTGCGCGAGTGTGTGTGTCCCAAAGGCGCCCCAGGGGCTGCCAAACCCTCTTCCATCAGAGTGGGCCGCGAGACACAGGGTAGGGCCGGCAAGGGCGTGACGACGGTCACCGGCCTGCCATTGTCGATCGCCGATCTCGAGGCGCTGGCGACAAAGCTCAAGAAGCGCTGTGGATCGGGCGGCACCGTGCGCAGCGGCATCATTGAAATCCAGGGCGATCATCGCGATGCGATCGTCGCAGAACTCATCAAAATGGGATGGCAGGCGAAACGATCCGGCGGTTAGCGCTTTGCGGCTGCATTCTGTATCATGCCGGCATCGCGATAAGAGCTGTCTGGAGAGAGTCCTTTCGTAGGACCGCCGAAGGCGCAACCGCCCGGAAACGCTCAGGCACATGAACGGCAGACTCTCGCGATCTCTGGAGAGCG
>DATMKO010000475.1:0-5441 GCA_035571175.1 Steroidobacteraceae bacterium
CGCTACCAGGCGGAATACCGGGTGCTGTTGCCGGATGGAACCATGCGTTGGCTTGCCTCGCAGGGGCGCGTCGAATTTACCCATGATGGCAAGCCGGCTCGATTGCAGGGAGTTGTGCTCGACATCACGCAGCGCAAACAGGCGGAGCTGGAAGTCCTGGAGCATCGCACCGAGGTCGCCCGGCTGCTGCGTGCGGCGAGCCTCGGTGAGTTATCCTCCGCCCTGGCGCATGAGTTGAACCAGCCGCTGGCCGCCATCTTGTACAATGCCCAGGCGGCGCAGCTGTTTCTGGCACGCGGCACATCCGACTTGGAGGAAATTCGCCACATCCTCGGCGACATCGTGACCGACAACCAGCGTGCCAGCGAAGTCATCCGGCGGCTGCGGGCGTTGTTGACCAAGGGAGAATTCCAGCCACAGCTGCTGGACGCGAACCAACTGATTCAAGAAGTGCTAAAACTGATGGATCATGACCTCGCTGCCCGCAAGGTAGGCGTGGTCACGCAGTTCTCGCCCGATTTGCCTTCGATCCGCGGCGACCGCGTGCAGCTTCAGCAGGTACTGATCAATTTGATTCTCAATGCGGGGGACGCCATGTCGCAGCCGCCGCAAAGCGTTCGCACCCTGACGTTGGGCTCGTGCCGGGTGACCGGCGCAGGCGTCGAAATTTCAGTGGCTGACACCGGCAGCGGGATTCCGCCGGGGGGCGAAGAAAAAATCTTTGAGCCCTACCACACCACCAAACCGCAGGGACTGGGATTGGGGTTGTCATTGAGCCGCTCGATCGTATTTGCGCACGGCGGGCGCTTGTGGGCGGAGAATCTGGCCACTGGCGGCGCGGTGTTCCACTGCACCATCCCCGAGTGGCGCGGCGAGTCGCAATGAATACACAGGCCATGCCATGACAATGATGGTGCGCGCGATCGGCGAGCAGCCGCAGCTCGCTTTGGTGATGACGGGTGGCGGAGCGCGTTCGGCCTACCAGGTCGGCGTCCTCAAGGGCATCGCGGAACTGTTGCGGCGCGGATCGGCCTGTCCTTTCCCGATCATCACCGGCACTTCCGCTGGCGCCGTCAGCGCCGTCGCGCTGGCGTCGGATGCCGCGCATTTCAGGCGCTCGGTGTATGCCATTGAGCGGGTGTGGCGCGATTTTCGGGTGCACCAAGTGTTCAAGGCCGATGCCGCGAGCATGCTGAAGTCCGGCGTGCATTGGCTGTGGTCGTTCCTCACCGGCGGATGGCTGGTGCCGCCGCCGCATTCGCTGTTCGACAACACGCCGTTGTGGGAATTGCTGCGCGCGCATCTGCACTTCGACGGCATACCGCGCAGTTTGTACAAAAAGCACCTGTATGCAATCGGCATATGCGCGACCTGCTACGCGGATGCCGACTCGGTGACGTTTTTTGCGGCCGATGCCGCGGTGCAGCCGTGGGCCAGGGTGTATCGTAAAGGCACGCGGGCGCCGTTGACGCTCGAGCACCTGATGGCAAGCCTGGCGTTGCCGTTCTTGTTTCGTCCGGTACTGCTGCATGAGGCGTACTACGGCGACGGCGCCATGCGCCAAACTTCGCCGTTGAGCCCCGCGATACATCTCGGCGCCACGCGGCTCCTGATCCTTGGCGTCAACGACCCGCTGCCCACAGGATCGCTGCCGAAAGCGCCGCTGGTCGAGCCCACATTCGGACAGATGTTCGGCTTCATGCTGGATTCCTTGTTCATGGATCAACTGCACGCGGATCTGGAACGCATCAAGCGCTACAACGAGACCTCGGGCATGCGGCACATCGAGACCCTGGTGGTTTCGCCGACTCGGGACGTCAACGAAATCGCGCGCCGCCACGTGCGTGAACTGCCGCGGGCGTTGCGGGCGCTGCTGCGCGCCCTGGGCGCGCACAGCGCGCCGAGTACGCTGCTCCTCAGCTACCTGCTGTTCGAGCGCGGCTTTACCCGGGAATTGATCGAATTGGGTTATGAAGATGCGCGCGCACGCGCCGCCGAGATTCGGGAGTTCCTGCAGCTGGAGCAGGCGCGCCAGTATCGATCGACGCGCAGCTAGTTTTTGTTCAGGGAATCGTGCCGCGTCAGAACCTGGGGGTGCGATTTGCGAAAATGTACCGCCAGTCGCTCAGCGATATATACGGAACGGTGCTGGCCGCCGGTGCAGCCGACCGCGATGGTCAGGTAACTGCGATTTGCCTGGGAGAATTCTCCGACGCGTTTTTCCAGGAACGCCGTCAGATCCGCGATCATGCCGCGTACGCTGGCGTAGCCCTCCAGATACTCGATCACAGCCGCATCGCGTCCGGTGAGACTGCGCAGCGCGTGTTCCCAATAGGGATTCGGCAAGCTGCGCACATCGAACACGAAGTCGGCGTCGCCGGGTATGCCGTGCTTGTAGCCGAACGATTCGAACATCAATGACAGCCTGCCATCGCGCCGCCGTTCGATTCGCTCGCGAATCAGTTCGCGCAACGCGTGGACGCTCATGTTCGAGGTGTCGATCACCAAGTCCGCCGCGATGATTATCGGCTCCAAAAGCTTGCGTTCCGAGGCGATCGCCTCGCGCAGGCTCACATCGCCGGTAACCAGAGGGTGCTTGCGCCGCGTTTCGGCGTAGCGTTTGAGCAGTACTTCCTCGGCGGCGTGCAGGTACAGAACTTCGCAGCTGATGCCGCTGCGCTGCAATTCGCCGACCAGAGCGGGAATGGTTTCAATTTCATTGGGCCGATTGCGCGCATCCAAACCCACCGCGGTTTGCGGATAAGTGTCGCCCATGCCGCGGACCGTGTGCGAGATGAAGGGCTTGAGCAACGCGGCGGGGATGTTGTCGACGCAATAGAAATCGATGTCTTCCAGCATGTGCAACGCGACGCTCTTCCCGGAGCCGGACAGTCCGCTCACGATGATCAGCCGCATTGACATGCAGTTATTTTACACGCGCGATTTACAATGACAGTCGCGACTTGAGAACATCCTCGGCGTGGTGATCGGAGGATTTTTCCTTGTGCTTCTTCACGCAGCGGTCCAGCTTGTCGGTCAGGGCATCGATGGAGGCGTACATGTTGGCTTCGGTGGCATCCGCATAAATCTTGTTCCCGCGCAACATCAGGGTGGCTTCCGCCTTGTGGCCAAATCGTTCGACCGTGAGCACGCAGTGGACGTCGATCAACTGTTCGAAATGGCGCGAGATTCGCTCGAATTTCTTGAGAACGTAGGCGCGAAGCGATTCCGTGACTTCCACATGATGGCCGCTGAGATCGAGTTGCATGAATGACCTCCTTACTATGAAACCTTAGGACGCGCGGGCGGCAGCTCGCTTCCGTTCGTTGGACGGCGCGATCTGCATACCCTCGCGGTACTTGGCAACCGTGCGCCTGGCCACGGGTATGCCCTCTTGCGACAGAATTTCCGCGAGCTTGCTGTCGCTCAAGGGATTTTCCGGATTCTCCTGCGAGACCAGTTTGCGTATCTTGGCGCGAATCGCGGTGGACGACATTTCAGTGCCGTCGGCGGCTGCGACATGACTCGAAAAGAAATAGCGGAATTCGAACACGCCGCGCGGCGTATGCATGTATTTGGCGGTGGTGACGCGCGAAATCGTCGATTCGTGCATTTCCACCGTTTCGGCCACGTCCTTGAGAATCAGCGGAACCATCGCCTCTTCGCCCAGCTCGAAAAAACTGGTTTGACGCTGCACGATGCAGCGCGCCACCTTGATCAGGGTCTCGTTGCGAATTTCCAGGCTGCGCATCAACCAGCGAGCTTCCTGCAATTGAGTGCGCAGCATCGCATGATCCGGCGCGCGCGAGATCAAATTCGCATAGCTCTGATTGACGCGCACCCGCGGCACCGTCGCTTGGTTGATTTCCACGACCCAGCCATGATCGGTGCGGCGCACGAACACATCGGGAATCACGTACTCCGCCTGCGCGGGATTGACGGCAGCGCCGGGACGCGGATGGCAGGAGCGCACCAAAGCCAGCGCCATTTCCAGATCACCTTCGCTGCAGCGCAGCTGTCGGCGCAGCAGCACCAGTTGCTGGCCGGCGACCAGATCCAGGTGTTCGAGTGCCACGCGAATTGCAATATCGCGCGCCGGCGTCTCCGGGTCGAGTTGCCGCAACTGCAGCGCAATGCACTCGCCCAAGGTACGCGCCCCGACGCCGGCCGGTTCCAGCGATTGGACGATGCCGAGAACGCGCTCCACATCGGCGGCGCTCGCCTCGATCTCCGGCAGCAAGCTTAGGCGGATGTCCTCGAGCGCGTCGTTGAGATAGCCGTCATCGGTGATGGCGTCGGTGATGACGCGCGCGATCGCAATGTCGATGGCGCTCAGCTTCGCCAATTCCAATTGCTCGATGAGCTGCTCCTGCAGGGTCTGGCCGTGCTGGTCGCTGAAATCGCTGCTGCGGTCATCGTCGCCCGAATAAACCCTGTCGGACGGCCCACTGGTGTGCTCGCCCCACGCCTCATCCGCTATTTCGACTTCGGGTGTTTCGCGTTGATCCGGTGGAGTACTGATGCCGTCCAGTTCCGCGTACTTCTCCTCGATCCGCAGCGGCATCTCATCGCGCTCGCGAACGATATCCGGCGGGACGTCCACAGCTTCGTCCTCGGCTTCGAGCATCACATTGGTCTCGAGAGTTTCGCGGACATGGGCCTGCAGGTCCAGCGAGGGCAGCTGCAGCAATCTGATCGCCTGTTGCAGCTGCGGCGTCATGGTGAGCTGCTGACCAATGCGAAGCTGCAGACTTGGCTTCAACATAATAGTTCTATCAAACCCACGCCTATAATTTGAAATCCTGACCCAAGTACACCTCACGAACCTGCGGGTTGGCAAGAATCTGATCCGCAGATCCGGAGGCAAGAACGCTACCTTGACTCACGATATAGGCTCTGGTGCAAATACCCAAGGTCTCCCGCACATTATGATCGGTGATCAACACGCCGATCCCCTTGTCGGACAAGTGCTTGATTATTCGCTGGATATCGGCTACCGAGAGGGGATCGACACCGGCAAACGGCTCATCCAGCAGCATGAACCGAGGATCCGCCGCGAGGGCGCGGGCGATCTCCACCCGGCGGCGTTCCCCGCCGGAGAGACTTAAGCCCAGGCTGTCGCGGACATGATCGATGTGCAACTCTCCCATCAGCTCCTCCAAGCGCGCATGGCGCCCGGCGCCGTCCAGTGCCGGTCGGGTTTCGAGAATGGCGGTGATATTGTCCGCCACCGACAATTTGCGAAACACCGAAGGCTCCTGGGGTAGGTAACCCAGGCCGAGCTGCGCGCGGCGGTGCATCGGCAAGCGGCTGATATCGCGATCATCCAGGAAGATTTCGCCGTGCTCGCAGCGCACCAGGCCCACCATCATGTAAAAGGCGGTGGTCTTGCCGGCGCCATTCGGGCCCAATAGGCCCACGACTTCGCCGCTTTCGACCTC
>DATMKO010000476.1:0-2025 GCA_035571175.1 Steroidobacteraceae bacterium
GCCACGCGAATTGACCCAGTTGCCCTTGAGCATCGCAGCGTGCGCAGCGGCGGTCTTCGCATCGACCTTGGTTTCATGCTCGTCGACCGGGAAATAGCGATCGGCAAAATCCTGGAACAATGCGGCGCGCAAGCTGCCGGCCGCGCCCTGTTTGCCCAGGCTGTTGAATGATACGTAAAAGCCGACGTTCTCCTTGAGGAACAAATGCAGCGAGGTGTGAAACCACTCCGTATCCCCGAGATGTGCAATCACTTCATGACCGTTGATATTGGTTTCGAAGAAACCCAGTTCCATGCGGTTGAGGGGCGGCAGCATGGTCAGCGGGCTGTTGTGCATCTTTTCCGCGGTCTCCGCACTCAAGATGCGGTTGCCGTTGTATTCGCCATTTTGCAGATGCGCGATCATGAAGTGCGCCATGTCCTCGCCGGGTGAAGACAGCGCCCCGGCCGGTGCGGGACCAACCATTTCGAACACATGCGGCGGCTCGGAGGCCAGTTGGTAACCCTGGGACATCAGCGGCGCGAGATCCGGCGGCAACGGCTGACGGAAGGTTGAGTGCTTCATGTCGAGCGGCGCAAAAATATGTTTGTCGACGTAGTCGTCGAAGGTCTCGCCGGAAACGCGCTGCACGATGTAGCCGGCGAGCGAGGCGCCATAGTTCGAGTACGCGGGGGTGGATCCGGCAGCGAAGACGCGCTCCGGCACCCATTGCTTGAGCAGCGCTTCGAACCCCGGTGCCTTGGGATCCTCGGACATAATGCCCTTGACCTGCTCTTCGAACCCGGCCGTGTGCTGCATGAGATTGCGCATCGTGACCGGTTTGCCGTCGCGCGCTGGAATCTTGAAATCAATGTACTGATTGACGTCGGCATCGAGATCGATCTTGCCCTGCTCGACCAGCTGCATCACGGCGGTCCAGGTGACCAGCTTTGAGAGGGATCCCGGCCTGAATAACGTCAGCTTCGGATCGACCGGCGTACGCTTGTCCACATCGGAATAGCCATAGCCGCGCATGGTCAATATTTTCCCGTCCTTGACCACGGCCACCACGGCCCCGGCGATGTCACCCGTGTGCAGCGCATATGGCAAGTACCCGTCGAGCCAGGAATTGACATCGTCGGCCGTCAGCGCAACTGCGGCGGATGCAGGAGCATCTCCCCATGCGGTCATCGAAACGCTCGCCAGTGCCAAAAACGCCGCCGCCAATTTTCTTATCGTGTGCATGGAATTTCCCGAGCGACTAAAGGTCGCGGTTAACGCTGATGGTCAGTTGAGACAGGCATCGACCAGTGATTCGAATTCCGCGCCGCCGCGCATCGGATCCGCGACCGGCAAGCGAAGCCGCCGGCTCTCTGAGGCGAACAAGCGCCGCGCAGCGCCGTCATCGAGGCTGGAGGTATTCAAGCTGATGCCGGCGCAGCGAATCGCCGCATTGGTGCGGCGGCCGAGCCGCAGATTCAAGTCAATGGTTTCTTCGATGCCCGGCAATGCATAGCCGGGGTGGCCGAGCACGATCTCGCGTCCCGGCTCATGGCAGACGATGATGACATCGGGCTGACTGCCGTGCAGCAAGGCCAGCGACACGCCGGCATAGGCGGGGTGGAACAGCGAACCCTGCCCCTCGATCACATCCCAGTGCTGCGCAGGCGCGTCAGGAGTCAACATTTCTGCGGCGCCGGCCGCGAAGTCCGCGACCACCGCGTCCAGGGGAATCCCGCCGCCGGAGATCATGATGCCGGTCTGCCCGGTCGCCCGAAAATCCACTGCCACGCCGCGCTTGGCAAAGGCACGCGCCAAGCTAAGCGCGCTGTACTTTTTGCCAAGTGCGCAATCGGTGCCGACCGTGAGCAGGCGTTTTCCGGAGCGCTTGCGGCCCGAGGCGATCGGGATATTGGGCGGCGGAGTTCGTACATCGATCAGCCTGCGGCCGCGGCGCTCCGCCACGCTTTTCAATTGCGGCGTGTCGTTGAGCTTGGTGTGCATGCCGCTGATGAGATCGAGCCCTGATTCCAGCGCCTCGATCAG
>DATMKO010000477.1:0-5221 GCA_035571175.1 Steroidobacteraceae bacterium
AGCGTCCGCGCAAGCGGCGGCATTCGCATTCAGCTACGCAGGGGCGCACCTCTCGGGGAGCGCATCGGCTGCGAACCTGTTTGCAGAAGTGAGCCTGCAGGGCTCGTTGACCTTGGCACCGCTGGTGCTGCGCGAATTCGCGCCGCGCGTTGGTGTGAGCATTCCCAATACCCGCGACCCCAAGGCGTGGGCGCAGCTCGCGGGCAGCGCCGATTTCGATTATGCGCCGCACGCCTGGGCACTGAGAAACCTACGGGCGCAGCTCGATGACACTCAGCTGCAGGGAAACTTGAAGTACTCGGCTGCTGACATTCCGGCTCTCAGGTTCGATCTGGGCGTCGACCACATTGATCTGGATCGCTATCGCCCCCTCAAGGACAGCGTTGCGGGTCACGATGGCAATACCCCGAATCCACCCGGCGAGAAGGCAAAACCATTGGCGGCGGACGGCACGCTGACGGCCGCAGCCGCCAACTTCTTGGGCATGGAATTTACCGATCTGCGGATCACCGCGGCATCGAAGGACAGCGTCACCCACCTGTTTCCCATCGAGGCGCACATCGACGGCGGCCGTTATTCCGGCGACATCACGCTCGATGACCGCGCCGCCGTGCGCAGCGTCAGCATCGATGAGCATCTGAATGAGATCGACATGGCGCGCTTGCTGGCCCGCGGCGCGCAGAAGGGTCGCGTGTCGGGTCGAGCGACATTGAGCTTGAAGGGCAGCGGACGCGGGCCGGGCGTCGACGCCCTGCTAAAGACCTTGAACGGGCATTTCGACGCGAATCTTGCGCAGGGGGCCCTCGAAGGCGTCGACTTGGAGTACCAGCGCGATCGTGCGCAAGCCTTGCTCGAGCGAACGCCGAACGCGCGAAATGACACGAAGCGGACTCAGTTCGACGCGTTCAAGACATCGGCAGAGATCAGCAATGGCATCGCCGTGACGCGCGATTTGACCATTTCGACGCAGGCTCTGAGGGTCACGGGGCAGGGGAGCGCCAACCTGTCGACCAAGGCCATCGATTTCCAGCTGCTCGCCAGCATTTTGCAGGCGCCGACCAAAACACTGGTCGACATTCCGCTCAAGGTCACCGGGACCTACGCGGATCCTGCCGTGAAGGCCGATATCGACTCGCTGGCCAGGGATCAGCTCAAGCAGAAGCTCAAGGACGTATTGAAAAAGAACGGCCTGCAGGGGTTGTTCGGTAAATGAACTGGCAACCGCAAGGATTTTCCGCGCGCCTGCTGCAGTGGTTCGCCGTGCATGGACGTCACCATCTGCCCTGGCAAGCAAATCCCACGGCGTATCGGGTATGGGTGTCCGAGGTCATGCTGCAGCAGACCCAAGTGATCACGGTCATTCCATACTATGAACGCTTCATGGCGCGCTTTCCGACCGTGGAGTCCCTCGCCGTCGCGCCGCTCGATGAGGTACTGCATCTTTGGACCGGACTCGGGTACTACGCCCGTGCGCGCAATTTGCACGCCTGTGCGGGAGTCGTGGTGGCGGAGCACGGCGGCGAGTTTCCGTCGCAACTGAAGGCCATGATGGCGCTGCCGGGGATCGGACGCTCCACGGCCGGCGCCATCCTGGCGCTCTCAGGCGGGCAACGGCATCCGATTCTCGACGGCAACGTCAAGCGAGTGTTGGCGCGCGTGTTCGGCATCGCCGGGGATCCGAGTTCGAACTCCGTGAGCACAGCGCTGTGGGCCCAGTCGGAGGCTTGCACACCGACCTCGCAGGTGGCGCAGTACACGCAGGCCATCATGGATTTGGGCGCGACGGTGTGTACGCGCGCGCAACCTGCGTGCACCTTATGTCCCTTGAATGCCGGCTGTGTCGCCGCTCTCCAGGGTCGCCAAGCGGAACTGCCCGGCAGAAAGCAAAATCGAGTCCGGCCGTCACGCGAGACAACGCTGCTGATTGCCCATACCGGAGTCAATGGATCGATCGCGGTGCTCGTGGAACGGCGGCCCGCCTCGGGCCTTTGGGGCGGGCTATGGTCGCCGCCGCAATTTGCCAGCGAGCGGGAAGCGCTCGAGTGGTGCCGGAAGGAAATCGGCGTGCCGTGCGCGGAATCCCACCCTTTGCCGCCGATCGATCACGCCTTCACGCACTTCGATTTGCGGCTCAGGCCCTTGAGCGTGCGCTGCCAGCCGACCTCGGCGGTGCGCGACGGGGCCGATCGACTCTGGTACCCGATCGAAGCGCCGCCGCGAATCGGTCTGCCTCAGCCCATACGCCGGCTGTTCGATCGCCTGCGCGCAGCCGGCGGCTTGGGTTAAGATCCGACGCATGGCACGCAAAGTACAGTGTGTATTGCTCAAAAAAGAGGCCGACGGCCTCGACTACCTGCCCTATCCCGGCGAGTTGGGCAAACGCATTTACGACAACATTTCCAAGGAAGCCTGGGCGCAGTGGGTCGCGCACCAGACCATGCTCATCAATGAAAATCGGCTCACGCCGATCGAACCCAAGGCGCGGGCTTTCCTGGTGGCCGAGATGGAGAAGTTTCTATTCGGCGCAGGATCACAGAAGCCGCCTGATTACGTGCCGAAGTAAGCCTTGGCAAGCGGTGCCGGGCACCGCCGGGAGCTGAACCCGGAATTTACAAGGCACATTTAAACGGTCTGGCACTTGCTCGCCTCTAAGCTGGGTCCCTGCATGGAAAGGGGTGAACAATCCAGCCAGTGAGGCCGACATGATGAAAATGACCCAGCTTTCCAAGGCATATCGCACCGAAGTCGTGGAGACCTACGCACTGCGTGATTTTTGTATTCACGTGCGCGAAGGCGAGTTTGTCGCGGTGACCGGACCTTCGGGCTCTGGAAAAAGCACATTCCTATCGATCGCGGGACTCCTGGAGGAATTCAGCGGCGGCGAGTACCAGTTGGACGGCGCGAATGTGCGCGGCCTGAACGACAAGCAGCGCTCGCGACTACGCAATGAAAAGATCGGCTTCATTTTCCAGGCTTTCAATTTGATCGCCGATCTCAACGTGCAGGACAACATCGCTGTGCCACTGCGCTACCGAGGCTTCGACACCGCGGAAAGACAGCGCAGAATTCAGGAGTCACTGAGCCGGGTGGGGCTGTCCGCGCGTGCCCGTCATCACCCTGGCGAACTCTCGGGCGGCCAACAGCAACGGGCGGCAATTGCCCGCGCACTCGCAGGGTCGCCGCGGCTGCTGCTGGCCGATGAACCTACCGGCAATCTCGACACGCAGATGGCGAGCGGCGTCATGGAATTGCTCGAAGAGCTGCACCGGGACGGCGCCACCATCATCATGGTGACGCATGATGCGGAACTGGCGGCTCGAGCGGAACGCGAGGTCCACATTGTGGACGGCCAGGTGATCGAGCTCGCCGCGGGCCCGCGGTTAGCTGCAGCCGCTGCGCATGCATAAATCTTAAGGGGGGCTCGTGTTCAGCTATTACGTGAGCCTGGCAATACTCAGCCTGCGGCGCAACGTCGTGCTGACGGTGTTGATGATCGCTGCGATCGGCGTCGGCATTGGGGCATCGATGACGATGCTGACGGTGTTTCGGGCGATGGCGGCGGATCCGATCCCGAATAAGTCACGGCAATTGTTTGCCGTACAGATCGACAATTGGGGACCGCGCAGCAGTTCGTCCGGCGGTAGTGCCGACAATTTGGCGGAACAGATCAGTTACACCGACGCCACCGCCTTGATGAACGCCCATGCCGCCCGGCGGCAAACCGCCATGTATGCCACGGGCGCGGCACTGACTCCATCGAATCCGGATCTGCGGCCGTTCAAGGTGCATGCGCGGGCCGCATATGCGGATTTCTTTCCCATGTTCAGCGTGCCGTTCCAATTCGGCGGCCCCTGGGCTGCTGCTGACGACGAGGCACGCGCCGGTGTGGTGGTGATATCGCGGGCACTCAACGACCGAGTTTTCGCCGGAGCAAACTCCGTCGGCAAGACGCTGAACCTCGAGGGCCGCGATTTTCGCGTGGTCGGCGTGATGGCGCGATGGGATCCGGTACCGAAATTCTATGACCTCAACAACGACAAGTACGGTAAAGCCGAGGAAGTACTCATTCCCTTTACCCGCGCCATTGAAAGCCAGATGCCGAGCTGGGGCAACAACAATTGTCACGATGCCATTGGCGCGCCTGGCTGGGAGGGCCACCTGCACTCCGAATGCGTCTGGACACAGTTCTGGGCGGAGCTGCCGGCCGCAACGGATGTCGAGCAGTACCGCGCCTTCCTGAATAACTACGCGGCAGAGCAGCAGCGCACGGGCCGCTTTCATTGGCCGCCCCACACTCGCATACGCGATGTACGCGAATGGCTCCAGTATCAGCACGTCGTCGCCAACGAAGTGCGTATTCTGGTTCTGGTGTCGTTCAGCTTCCTGTTGGTTTGCCTGCTGAACGCCATGGGCCTGATGCTGGCAAAGGTCATGGGCCGCGCCGGCGATATCGCAGTGCGCCGCGCACTCGGCGCCAATCAGGCCGCCATCTTTGGCCAATGTCTGATCGAGGCGGGCGTTGTCGGGTTGGCGGGAGGATTGCTGGGCCTCGCCCTCACTGCGCTCGGACTATTGGGGCTGCGTGCATTGCTCTCCGAGTCGGTGACCCGGCTGACGCACTTCAGTCTCGCCGATGTTGCGATCGCGATCACGCTCGCGGTGATCGCCGCCACTCTCGCGGGGCTGTATCCAACCTGGCGCGCCGCACAGGTTCAACCGGCTTGGCAGCTGAAAAATCAGTAGGGTGCCCCATGGAAGTTCGCCCCATTCTTTCAGCGATGCGCCGAAACAAGGTTGGTGCAGCGCTGATTGGCCTGCAAATGGCGATCACGCTGGCGATTCTCTGCAATGGACTGTTCATCATTGAACAGCGCGTTGCCTACAGCAAACGTCCGACCGGAGCGGACGAGCTCAATGTCTTCGTGATACCCAATCAATGGATCGGCAATCCGCCCGATCTTGCGGCGCGACTGCAGACCGATCTCGCGGCGTTGCGCGGCCTGCCCGGTGTCGTCGATGCATTCGCGACCAACTCCGTTGTCTTGAGCAACGGCGGATCGAGCGAAGGCATCAAGCTAAAGCCGGAGCAAAAAGAATCGTCCGCATCGACAGCCGTCTATTTTGCGGACGAGCACGCCTTGAATTCCCTTGGACTGAACCTGGTTGCCGGCCGCAATTTCAATTCCGCCGACATAACCGATAAAAATGGCTACAACGACCA
>DATMKO010000478.1:0-14063 GCA_035571175.1 Steroidobacteraceae bacterium
GGTTTCGAATCCATCGGCCTGCCGATGCAGCAGAAAAAATCCGCCTCCGCCCAGACCAGAGCTGCTGGGTTCAACCACTGCGAGCGCCGCGGCCACCGCCACGGCGGCATCGAATGCATTGCCACCTTCGCTCAAGATCTCTTGGCCCGCCTTGCTCGCGAGCGGATAGGCGCTGGCGATGGCGCCTTTGTGCGCAATCGCAGGCCGTGCCGCAGGCCGCGCTGCATCGGCTCGTGCGCCGGTCCCGGCACTGAAGAACAGCGCGACCGCGATAATCGACCATAGGGGCCGAACACTTTCGCGAGATGGGGTGCGCGGAATCAAAGCTTGCGATGCCGTTTCAGTTCAATCTCCACCAGGGGATGCACGAATTCCGACACATTGCCACCCAACACCGCGATCTCGCGCACCAGCGTCGAGGAGATGAACGTGTACTGCTCTTGCGGCGTCATGAACACCGATTCGATGTCGGGCATCAGGTGCCGCATCATATTAGCCAATTGAAATTCAAATTCGAAATCGGACACCGCGCGCAGACCGCGCACGATCACGGACAAGCCATTTTGGTGTGCGAAGTCAGTGGTCAGGCCCGCATAGCCCATGACCTCGACGTTGGGCACATCGGCAAGGACGCGCCGGGCCATGTCGACGCGCTGGTCGAGCGAGAACATCGGGGCCTTGTTGGGGTTGGCGGCAATCGCGATCACCAAGCGATCGAAAATCGAGGCGGCGCGCCGCACCAGATCGTGATGGCCGTTGGTGATGGGATCGAAGGTGCCTGGATAGACGGCGTTTCTTTTGTGCATGAATCAGTCTCGCGCATTGATGCGCGCCAGATGATACCCCACCTCGCCCGCCGACTTCGATTTGAGCATCTCCCAGTGCGGCGGCAATGCCGGAACTCCGGCGGCGCGCTCGTTCTCCAGATAGATGAGACCGCCCGGCTTGATCCAGTGGCCGGCGTCGAGCATGGGTACGTACTCCGCCAGGGCATTGGTCCCGAAAGGCGGGTCGAGAAAGGCGATGTCGAAGGCTTTTGCGGGAGTTCGCAAGTATCGGGCGGCACCCATTTGCAAGAGCCGCCCTTTGCCTGCCGCTCCCAAGCGGACCAGTTGCTCCTGCAAGCCGCGCGCAGCGGCGGGATCCTGTTCGACAAAGTCCACTTCGATCGCGCCCCGGGACAGCGCTTCGAGCCCAAGAGCGCCGGAGCCTGCGAACAGATCCAGGCAACGGGTGTCCGCAATCGAGTGCTGCAGCCAATTGAACAGGGTCTCGCGCACCCGATCGGGCGTCGGACGCAAGCCGGGAATGTCGGGAAAATGGACGCGCCGGCCGCGCCAGATTCCGGCAATGATGCGCACCGAATTGCGGCCGGACGACGCCGGTAAATCCATCTTAGGGTTAGCCACAACCGCTATCATACCCATCCCATGACCAATGAAACCGAACGCCCCGGCGCACGCGGGTTTTTCAAGCGCCTGCGCGCCAAGTTGAACCAGGGTCCCGCATGGCTGACCACCGACATCGGCGAACTGCTGCCGGGGCGCAAGATCGACGCCGAAATCCTCGACGAGCTCGAAACGCGGCTGATCACGGCGGATGTGGGTGTTGCGGCCGCGGCGCGGATTCTCGAGGATTTGCGCCGGCGCGTATCAAGCAAGGAGCTCAACGATGTGGACGCGCTGCGCACGGCTTTGCAGGATGCCATGCAGGAGATCCTGCGGCCCGTCGAGCAGGCGCTCGCGATCGACCCTGAGCACAAGCCGTTCGTGATCCTGGTGGTGGGAATCAACGGGGCGGGCAAAACCACGACCATCGGCAAATTGGCGCACCGCCTGCTCGCCGAAGGCCGCAGCGTCATGCTGGCGGCAGGTGATACCTTTCGCGCGGCGGCTCGCGAGCAATTGGAGGTTTGGGCACAGCGCAACGCAGTGCCCATCATCGCCCAGCAAAGCGGCGCCGAACCCGCCGCCGTCATCTTCGACGCCATGAATGCCGCGCGCGCGCGCAACATCGACGTGCTGATCGCGGATACCGCGGGGCGCCTGCACACGCAGACCCACCTCATGGACGAACTCAAGAAGGTCAAGCGGGTGCTCGCGCGCTTGGACGCCAGCGCGCCGCACGAAGTGCTGTTGGTGCTCGATGGTACGATCGGCCAGAATGCCGTCGCCCAGGCGGAACAATTCAACGCAGGCTTGGGCGTGACTGGTCTGGTCATCACCAAGCTGGACGGCACCGCAAAAGGCGGAGTGGTGCTCGCCATTGCACAGAAGCTGAAGATTCCCATTCGCTTCATCGGCGTGGGCGAGCAAGCTGAAGATTTCGGCGTGTTCAATGCCTCGGAATTCGTATCGGCCCTGCTCAAATCCCCGCCCCGCGAGGCGGCGGCATGATTCGCTTCGATCAGGTATACAAGCGTTACGCCAACGGACGCGAGGCGCTCGCCGGTGTCTCGCTCAATATCGAGCCCGGGGCGCTGACATTTCTGACCGGCCCCTCGGGGGCGGGCAAGAGCAGCATTCTCAAATTGATTGCTCTCATCGAGCGGCCCACTCGCGGCGGGGTCTATGTCAACGGCCAGAACACCGCGGGCGTGAAGCCGCGCGGCATTCCGCAATTTCGCAGAAATCTCGGCGTGGTGTTTCAGGATCACAAATTGCTGCACGACCGGCCGGTTGCGGACAACGTGGCGTTGCCCTTGGTGATTGCCGGCCATTCCAAACGCGAGATCGATAAGCGCGTGAGAGCGGCGCTGGATCAGGTCGGCCTGCTCGGCAAGGAAAAGTCGCTGCCCTTGGAGCTCTCGACCGGCGAGCAGCAGCGGGTGGGCATTGCGCGGGCGGTGGTCGCGAAACCGGCGCTGCTGATTGCCGATGAGCCCACCGGCAACCTCGACCCGGAACTTGCGCTCGAGATCATGAAATTGTTCAAGCGCTTCAGCGAGGTCGGCGTGACGGTGGTGGTCGCGAGCCACGATGTGCACCTGATCGATCAAGTGGGTGCGCGGCGCATCAGCTTGCGCGCAGGAAGGGTCGCCGAGCCGATGCCCGGTTCACCGTGAATATTCGCGCGTACTTTGCGCGGCACCTCCAAGTCCTGATCGGATCGCTGGGCCGCATCACGCAGCAGCCGACAGCCACGCTGATGACCATGGCGGTCATCGCAGTGGCGCTGGCCCTGCCGCTGTTTCTTTACCTGCTCCTGCAGAATGCGCGCAATGCCACTGCGAACTGGAACGACGCCTACAACTTGTCGGTCTATATGGACAAGAAGGCGGGCGCCGTGCGCGTGTCCGCCCTCGCCAAGCAGTTGCAGAAGCGCGGCGACATCGCCGCGGTGCGCATCATCACGGCGGATCAGGCGCTGGCGGAGTTTCGCAAGGATTCGGGTTTTGGAAATGCGCTTGATGCGCTCACCGACAATCCCCTGCCGGACACCCTCATCGTCACGCCAACGTTGACCGCCAGCACGCCGCAGGGCACCGATGCGCTGAAAGCAGCCATTGCCTCCCTGCCCGACGTGCAGACGGTTCAGCTGGACACCGAATGGGTGAGGCGCCTGTATGCGATGCTCGATCTACTGCGCACCGTCGTGCTGCTGACCGGCGGCCTCTTGGGCTTGGGCGTAGTGCTCATCGTCAGCAACACCATTCGCCTCGACATATTGAACCGGCGCGCCGAAATCGAGGTCATGAAATTGGTGGGAGCCTCGGACCGGTTTGCGCGCCGGCCATTTCTGTACAGCGGGATTTGGTACGGGCTGGGCGGGGGTGTCCTGGCCCTGGTGCTGGTCGCGATCGCATCCTGGGTGCTGGCCCGACCGGTCGATCAGCTGGCCCTTCTGTACGGCAGCGCCTTCAAGCTCGAGGGGCTGGGGTGGCTCTTGAGCGCCGATGTTATCGGCCTGGCCGTGGGCTTGGCCTGGGTGGGTTCCTGGCTTGCTGCGACGCGGCATATTCGCGCCATAGAACCGACATAAGTATATGTTTTTAAATGATAAGACGGCGCCTGGAACTGTCGCCGCCGTTAGCACTCTAAGCTCATGAGTGCTATTATTGCGTCATGGATTTATCCGAAGATTTGATCAGGAGGTCGGGTGGAAATGTCCGCTGCTTTGGTCGCTAAACAAACCGGAATGGTGTTCGCAGGTCCCGTCGGGAGCTTGGATTCCTATATAGACCGCGTGTCCCAGATTCCGGTTCTCTCCAAGGAAGACGAGGTCGCCCTCGCCGTCCGTTTCCGTTCGGAGGCCGATTTGGACGCGGCCCGGCAGCTGGTGCTGTCGCACTTGAGATTTGTGGTGCACATTGCGCGCGGCTACTTGGGCTACGGATTGCCGATGGGCGATCTGGTGCAGGAAGGCAATGTGGGCCTCATGAAGGCCGTGAAGCGCTTCGACCCGAACGTCGGCGTGCGCTTGGTATCGTTTGCCGTGCATTGGATCCGCGCCGAGATTCACGAGTATGTGCTGCGCAATTGGCGGCTGGTCAAGGTGGCCACCACCAAGTCGCAGCGCAAGCTGTTCTTCAATCTGCGCAGGATGAAGAAGAATCTGGCGTGGCTGTCGGAGGCGGAAACCGCGGCGGTTGCCAAGGATCTCGGCGTCGAGGTCGCGGACGTGCGGGAAATGGAGCAGCGGCTCTCCGCTCGCGACATGTCGTTTGATCCGGCGCCGGAAAGCGATGAGGAAGAGGCGTATTCGCCGGCGCTGTATTTACCGGCAAGCAATGCGGATCCTGCCGTCGAAGTGGAGCGCGCCGAGTGGGAAGAGGATTCCACCGACCGTCTCAGCATCGCACTCGAGAAGCTGGACGAGCGCAGCCGCAGTATTTTGAAGCGGCGCTGGATGACCGATGACAAGGCAACGCTGCATGAGTTGGCCGATGAATACGGCATCTCGGCGGAGCGCGTGCGTCAGGTCGAATCGAATGCCATCAACAAGCTCAAGGGTTTGATGGCGGCGTAAGGCGAACTCATTCGCTGGACTCAACACGCCCCCGCGATACCAAGCGGGGGCGTTTTCGTTTTGCGTGGCCTGTTGCCGGCAATTCGACGACAATACCGGTTGCGCCGCGCGTCGCTATTGCGGTTTGAATCGTTCAAGGCGGGAGATGCGAATTGTCGAAGTGTGCTTTGATCACCGGTATCACCGGCCAGGACGGATCGTATCTGGCCGAGTTCCTGCTGAGTAAGGGCTACGTCGTTCACGGTATCAAGAGGCGCTCCTCG
Organism: Steroidobacteraceae bacterium; assembly: GCA_035571175.1. GTDB lineage: Bacteria > Pseudomonadota > Gammaproteobacteria > Steroidobacterales > Steroidobacteraceae > Bog-1198. Next base: position 5,232 of record DATMKO010000478.1, read on the forward strand.
CTGTTCAACACCGAGCGCATCGACCATCTTTACCAAGACCCGCATGAGCAGCATATCCGGCTCAAGTTGCACTATGGAGATTTGACCGACGCCACCAATCTCATCCGCATCATTCAAGAAGCGCAGCCCGACGAAATATACAATCTGGGTGCGCAAAGCCACGTGCAGGTTTCCTTTGAGACCCCGGAGTACACCGCCAACTCCGATGCGGTCGGGACACTTCGAGTTCTGGAAGCGATTCGAATTCTCGGACTCGAAAAGAAGACGCGTTTTTATCAGGCATCCACCTCCGAGATGTTTGGCAAGGTGCAGGAAATCCCGCAACGGGAGACCACGCCGTTTTATCCCCGCTCACCTTACGGCGTCGCCAAGCTGTATGGCCATTGGATCACCGTGAATTATCGCGAGTCCTATGGACTGTTCGCCTGCAGCGGCATCCTGTTCAACCATGAATCGCCGCTGCGCGGCGAGACCTTTGTATCGAGAAAGATCACCCGGGCCCTGACCCGCATCAGCGTCGGGCTGCAGGACACCTTGCATCTCGGCAATTTAAATGCGCGCCGCGACTGGGGCCATGCGCGCGACTACGTGCGGGCGCAGTGGCTGATGTTGCAGCAGGATGTGCCGGAGGATTTCGTCATTGCCACCGGCAAACAAAGCTCGGTCCGAGACTTTGTGGTTGCGGCCGGGAAACTGTTGGGCATGAAAATCGACTGGCGCGGCGCGGGGGTGGATGAGGTGGGCGTCGACTTAGGTACAGGGCGCACGCTGGTGCGCATCGACCCGCGCTACTTCAGACCGGCCGAGGTGGAGACGCTGGTCGGAGACCCAACAAAGGCGCGGCAAAAGCTCGGCTGGTCCGCGGAGTGCAGTTTCGAGGAACTGGTCGAAGAAATGATCCGCTCGGATTTGGAAGTCGCGAAGCGCGATGCGTTGGTGGCCAAAGAGGGCTTCAAGGTCTACAGCCACCATGAGTGAGCCGTAAGTGACACCCGATCGGCGTGCGCGGATTTTCATCGCCGGTCATCGCGGCCTGGTGGGCTCGGCCATCACCAGAGCCTTGAAAAAAGAGGGCTACGACAACCTCATTGTCCGCACGCACCAGGAACTCGATCTCACCGAGCAAAGTGCGGTTAGAACATTTTTCCGGGACGCGAGGCCTGAGGTCGTCATCATGGCGGCGGCACGCGTTGGCGGAATTCACGCCAACAATTCCCGTCCGGCGGAGTTTCTCCGCGATAACCTCTTGATGCAGGACAATGTCATCGATGCGGCATACCGCGCGGGCGCCGGCAAATTTGTTTTTCTCGGCTCGAGCTGCATATACCCAAGAATGGCGCCGCAGCCGATCACGGAAGACTCGCTTCTGACCGGCCCGCTCGAACCCACGAATGAGTGGTATGCCGTTGCCAAGATTGCCGGCCTGAAAATGTGCCAGGCCTACCGGCGTGAGTATGGATTCAATGCCATCGCTTTGATGCCGACCAACCTTTATGGCCCCGGCGATAATTTCGATCTCAATAACTCCCATGTGCTGCCCGCATTGCTTCGCAAATTCCACGAGGCCCAGCGCCGCGGCGATGAGCAGGTCGAGATCTGGGGCACCGGCACACCGCGCCGGGAATTCCTGCATGTGGATGACCTGGCGGACGCCGTGATATTCATGCTGCAGAACTACGATGATGAAAAGATCGTCAATGTGGGCTGGGGCGAGGATGTGACGATTCGTGAGCTGGCGCAGATGATCAAATCGGCGGTCGGTTACCGCGGCGGCTTGACGTTCGATCCCTCCAAGCCCGATGGCACGCCGCGCAAGCTGCTCGATGTGACGCGCATGAATGGTCTCGGTTGGCGGCCGCGCATCCCCCTCAAAGCGGGCATCGACAGCACGTATGCATGGTTCAAAGAGCATGCCGCGGAGGCGCGGCTGTAGCGATCCGCAGGGCGTTGCACGCCTGGGTGTAGGTATTTGAATTGCCGCGCGCACTGGCGTAGGTTTGGGGCATCATGCGCACCGCGACTCAGTGGCTGAACGAATACGGCGACAGCCACCGCAACCCGACCAACAAGTCATTGCACTGGGTTTGCGTTCCGGTGATTCTGTGGTGCGTCCTCGGGCTTCTGTGGATCACCCCCTTTCCCAGCAGCATAAGGGCGGCGTATCCCGCGGTTAATTGGGCCAGCGTCGTGGTGTTCGCCGCCGTCATTTATTATGCATTTCTCTCCCTGCCCCTCGCGCTCGGGGTACTGCCGGTGCTGCTGCTCATGCTGTGGTCGATCGATGCCTTGAATCGCGGCGGCATGGCACCGCTGTGGCTGGTGTGCGTGGTGTTGTTCGTCGCGGCATGGATAGGCCAATTCATCGGCCACGCCGTCGAAGGCAAACGGCCGTCCTTTTTCAAGGATGTGCAGTTTCTGATGATCGGACCGCTGTGGCTGCTGGCGGATGTGTATCGGCGGATGGGGATTCGTTTCTAGCAGACTCTATTACTGGGCCGCAGGCGCTGTGCGCCCGGCTCAAGCGGCGGACAGCTCCCCGGGCTCAGCCGGCTCGAGCAGGCCTTCTTCCTTTTGTCCATCCAGTTCCGCGAGCTCATCGCCCAGTGCGTCGCGCAGCGTTTCCAGTTTGACGAGGCGATTGCGTGCTTCATTCCAGGCGGCCTGGGTCATATTGAGCGCTTCTACCAGAGCCTCGCATTCGGCGCGGGCGACGGAAGCGGCTTTGAAGGCCGCAAACCAGCGGCGCTCCAGCATTTCGGCGGCGGCGCCGCCTTCCATGTAGCGATTCATGAGTCGCGCCCCAGAAAGCTGTCTTCCAAGCGCTCGATCTTGGCCATGATGCGGGCTTTCAGGGCCTCGCTGCGACTCAAACGCTCGCGCGCTTGTTCGATCATGATCGCTTTGACCGTGGGGTTGGCGGCGAGGGCTTTGAGTTCGGCACGCGCGTCGTTGCCGGCATCGTAGGCCTGCCGCCATTCCGATTCCAGACGGCTCATTTGGCTGTCGAGCTCGAAATCGAGACTGCTCATGGCTGCACTGCTCCCTACCAAAGATGTCTCGATGCTGCCTTGGCAACATGACGATTGGTAGACAGTCGTACGGCAGTTTCTTTAAATCTCGCGAATCAGATGACCTTGCAGGGCACTGTGGCGCGCACGAACCAGCCAGCTGGTAGCCGACGAACCGCTCCCCTGCAAATTTAGAGGTTTTTCCGTGGCTCGCGAAACCAGGTCAGCTTCCGCACCGAACGTTTCCGCCAAGCTGCGCTGCAGCGTTTGCCAACGCAGGCTGCAATTCTCGAACATTTCCTGCGCCACTTTTCTACGCCGCTTGTACCACGGGCTCTTCGACCGGCACGTATTTGCTCCGCTCGCGCATTTTCGGCCAATCGATCAAGCGCAGGCGTCCGTCCATGTCTTCGACCAGCGAGGTGCAGCTCTCCACCCAATCGCCATCGTTGCAGTACAGGATGCCGTCGATTTCCCGCATTTCAGCCTGATGAATGTGGCCGCAAACCACCGTGTCGACGCCGCGCTTGCGAGCTGCTTTGGCTACCGATTCTTCGAAGCTGCCGATGTATTGCACTGCCGTCTTGGCCTTGTGTTTGAGATACATCGATAAGGACCAGTGCGGCAGGTCGAATTTGCGTCGTATCCAGTTGATATACGGATTCGCGGCCAACAGTATGTCGTAGAGGGTGCAGCCCAGCTTGGCGAGCCAGGGGCTGCATTTGACGACACTGTCAAATTCATCGCCGTGCATCACGAGCATGCGCCGGCCATCGGCGCCTTCGTGGATATATTCGCAATGAATTTCCAGATTGCCGAACACGGCGCCGTCAAAATCACGAAACACCTCGTCGTGATTGCCGGGGATGAATATGACTTTGGTGCCGCGTTTGGCTTTGCCCAAGATCGTGCGCAGCACATTGTTGTGCGATTGCGGCCAAAACATGCTCTTTTGCATGCTCCACACATCAATGATGTCGCCGACCAGGAACAGCGTGTCCATTTCAACCCGGTGCAGGAAATCGAGCAGCAATTCCGCGCTGCAGCCTTTGAAACCCAGATGGATGTCCGAGATGAAGACTGTTCGCAATCGAAGCGGTGAGGGGGCGTTGCGCTCCACCATGTCCTGTCCTCCTGACGTCTTCCGTCGCGTAGCAATATCGCGATCCGTTATTACGAATGGATGACTCAGGGAAGAAGATTTGCTTACAAAAAAGGAGCTTAGGCGTGGAACATAACGTGGAACAGTAGAAACGTGATGCAACGCTCACTCGCCGGGAGCATCGGACGGCGGCGCGAACCGGTAGCCAAATCCACGCACGGTTTGGATGTATCCCTCGTATCCCGCGCCACTCAAGATTTTGCGCAATCTTTGTACGTTCACGTCAACCGTGCGCACGTCGACCTCGCAATCGCCGCCCCACACCTGGCCGAGCAGCTGGGTGCGATTGAACGTTCTGCCACGATGCGCCATGAGAAATTCGAGCAGCCGATATTCGACGCCGCGCAGATTCATCAATTTGCCTTGAGCAGTTACCCTGTTGGCCGCGCCATCGAGCACAAGCTCATCGCACTCGAGCGCCACCTGGTTGGCGCGTGCGACATGGCAACGCAGCAGCGCGCTGACCCGAGCGACGACTTCCCGCAATGAAAACGGCTTGGCAATGTAGTCATCAGCGCCGAGATTCAAGCCCTCCACCACATCCTGTTCCCGCGACCGCGCCGAAAGAATGATCAGCCTCACGGGTTGAGGCAGTCGCCCGCTGCGTACAAGTTCAATCGCCTCGAGGGCGCCGAACCCCGGCATATTCCAGTCGATGATGACCAGTTGGGGCGGTCGCTCCTGCAGCGCGGCGACGGCCGCATACCCGTCGGTGATCGCACGCACGGCGAAACCGCTATCTTGAAGTTTTTGACGCAGCGGCTCCACGGCCGCAATGTCCCTATCGACGAGAAGTATCTGTTTTTGGGTTTCGGCGGCAAGCATGCGGCATGCCATTTGACGCGGCAGCCATTACAGTACTGTGACATCCGAAATATCCCAGTCTAATGACCGGTGGCCATCCGCTGCATTGCGCGCACCGACACATAGTCATAGTGGCGCAACACTTCCGGCCTGCGCCGCGCGCTGTCACCGGCATCGTTATTCGACGCATTCCACGCGGCGAGCAGCAGTCCCAGCGCCAGCCAGTTCAATGCCGCTTCGCGCGTGCCGCCGGCCGACATTCTCGATTCGTACATGAAAGAGTTCGGCATGGGAGTCTCCTCGTTGACTTGAGGAGCAGTGTGATGAGCGAAGCGACATTCCTGAGGGCGAACTTGAGGCAATCCGCGGGCCAAATATGGCAAATGATGGCGAGATTCAGCCGTCAATGGCCTGCATACATTCAGCTATGATTGAGGCGTGAAAAAACAGATCGCCATCGTCGAGGACGAGCCGGCTTTGCGCGAGAATTACGCCGCGGCGCTTGCGCGCCACGGCTATTCGGTCAAGACCTACGGCAATCGAAAAACCGCCATGCAGGCCTTCCATACCCGCATGCCGGATCTTGCCATCATCGACATCTCCTTGGAGGACGAGGCGGAGGGCGGCTACGATTTATGCCGCGATTTGCGGGCATTATCCGCCGAGCTGCCGATTATTTTTCTCACCGCTCGGGACAGCGAACTCGATGCGGTTTCGGGCTTAAGGCTCGGCGCCGATGATTTTCTCACCAAGGATGTGAGCCTGCCGCATCTGGCGGCACGGGTTGCCGCCCTGTTCAGACGCATCGACGCCCTGCGCCGCCCCGACAATGCCGCTGAAATCATCCGCCGTGGTTCGCTGTCCATCGACGGCGACAAGATGCAAACAACGTGGAACGGCGTCGCGGTCACGCTGTCGCTCACCGAGTTCTGGATCGTGCACGCATTGGCGCGAAATCCGGGGCATGTCAAGAATCGGCAGCAGTTGATGGATGCCGCCAACGTCGTTTTGGACGACAACACCATCACTTCTCACATCAAACGAGTTCGCCGCAAGTTCCAGCACATCGATGCCGCTTTCGATGCCATTCAAACCGTGTATGGAATGGGCTACCGCTGGGTCGAGTGAGCATTCGCCTGCAACTGCTGCTTGTTGCGCTCACCACCCTGGTGCTGCCGTGGGCGGGCTGCGAGTACGCGCGTGAATTGGAATCTGCACTACGTCAGTCTCAGGAACAATCACTGCTGGCGAGCGCCACCACCATTGCCAACGCGCTGTCGGCCCAGCCACAGCGCGTGTTCCACGACTTGAGCGACGCGAAGCCGTTTTCCGCCAGCGCCGGGGATCTGTATGTGTATCCGCTGTTGACCCAACCTCTGCTCGACGGCTATCGCGACGATTGGGGGATCGCCGCGGATCCGGTGCCATTACCCACCGTCACCGGATACCGCGCCCGTGTTCAGGCCGGGTCCACCGAGCGCTTTCTTTATCTTTACGCGGAAGTCGATGACGCGCATTTCGAGGCGCAGCCGAACAATGCGCCTCCCGGTCAGGGGCGCTTCGATCGAGTGGACTTGACGCTGCAGGGCGCCTCCGCCGACGCGCGATCGAATTACTTTTTTGCAACTTCCGCGCCCGGTTTGATCGCCGCGCAAAGCGTGGTCAAGGGCGACGATGGAACGCTGCGCGTTGCAGCCGAGCCTCGAATCCAGGCATTTTGGCTGCAGACGTCCATGGGCTACCACCTGGAAGCAAGGATTCCCTTGAGCTTTGTGGGTCCGCATCTGTGGGTCGAAGCCATCGATGGCCGCGGCGAGGGTAGATCCGGCATTGCTCCCACAGCGAATCCCGAGGGCGGCAGGCTATTTTTTACAACCGCCGGGCTGGATGCAATGCTTTCGACCTTCATCCGCGACGGCACGCGGGTCACCGTGATCGACAGCAACGCCCTGAAGCTCGGCAGTGCCGGCACCTTGACGGCAACCCCGTTGGGCGAGTCCGAAGACAAGGGTTCCACGTGGTACCGGTTCTTTTTGGGTATCGACACGTCCGCCATGCCGCAGGTTGTGCCCGCAGCGGATCATTTGAGCGGCGACAGCGTTCGCGCGGCGCTCTTGGGTCTCCCGCATGCGCAGTGGGTGCTGGTGCCGGCCTCGCGCGAACTGCTGTTGATGGCCGCGGCGCCGATCGCGATCGACGGACATACGCATGGAGCGATCGTGCTGGAGCAAGCCGCTGACCAGCTGCTGGCGCTGCGCGATCGCGCACTCACGCGGTTGTTCAATCTCACGCTGATTGCCACCTTCTTGAGCGTCATCATCATGTTGGCTTTCGCAACCTGGCTCAGCGTGCGCATTGGACGACTGCGCAGCGCCGCCGAATCCGCGGTCGGCAGCGACGGAAAAATTCAGCTGCATATGCCCGAATCCGCGAGCAGCGATGAAATTGGCGCGCTGGCGCGGGGCTTTGAACGGCTGCTCTCAAGGCTCAATGAACACACCCAGTACCTGCGCACCTTGGGGGGAAAATTATCCCACGAGCTGCGCACGCCCTTAACCATCGTGCGTTCCTCGCTGGACAATCTCGAGTCCGAGGGGCTGCGTGACGACCAGGCGCGCTATATCGCGCGGGCCAGGGAGGGAACCGTCCGGCTGCAATCCATATTGAGTGCGCTGGGCGCCGCGGCGCGAGTCGAAGAAAGCATCAAGCAATCGGAGCGCGTGAATTTCGATTTGCGGGACCTGCTCTCATCGGCGATTGCCGCATATCGCGACGGCTTTGCCGGTGTGCGCATCGGGCTCGAATTGCCGCCGGATGCTTGCTTCGCGCGCGGTGCCCCCGATCTCATCGTGCAGCTGCTCGACAAGCTGATCGAAAACGCCGTGGACTTCTGCCCTCGCGGCGGCGCGATCAGCGTGCGCCTGGTGCGATCTCAAGCCGACTACCTACTCGAGGTCGGCAATGACGGCCCGTTGATCCCGGCAGCACTCATGGGCCATCTGTTCGAATCGATGTTCGAGCAGCGGCAAGGCCGCGACGATAAGCCGCATTTCGGATTGGGCTTGTACATCGTGCGCCTGATCGCCGAATTTCATGGCGGCACGGCTGCGGCGGCCAATCGCACCGACGGCAGCGGCGTTATTTTTACAGTCACTTTGCCGCTGATTTAGGCGGCCACCTCGCGCTCGCCGCCCAATGCCAGCTGGCCCGTGACCGGCAAGCCTTCGTGCGTCAGGAGCCAGCGCTTGCGCGGCAGGCCGCCACCGAAACCGGTCAGGGAACCGTCGGCGCCTATCACGCGATGGCAGGGCACTATGACGGCGATCGGATTGCGTCCATTGGCAAGCCCCACCGCACGCGACGCATTGGGACTGCCGATGTGTTTCGCGAGCTGTCCATAGCTCCAAGTCTCGCCATAGGGTATCTCGGTGAGCGTTCGCCACACGCGCTGCTGAAAATCCGTGCCTTCCATGCGCAGCCGCAAATCGAACTTGCGCCGGGTGCCCGCAAAATATTCCTTCAACTGGCGCACCGCCATCGGCAGCGGTCCCGCCGTGCCGTTCTGCGCCCAATCGCGGCCAAAGCTCGGCCGTTTGCTGGGCGCGCCCATGTACAGACCGGTGAGCGCCTCACCGTCCGATGTCAGCGTCAAGCGTCCGATCGGGCTTTCGACATAGCAAAAGATGTTCATGGAGTGACTCCCAAGGACTGCCATAAATAATGTGCCGCATACGCGCGCCACGGCCGCCAACCTTCTGCGCGCGCTTGCAATTGCTTTTGCGAGGCCTGCGCGACCCTCATCAGCATTAGATCGCCGCTAGGAAATGCATCAGGCCAGTGCAGCGCGCGCATCGCAAT
>DATMKO010000479.1:0-6498 GCA_035571175.1 Steroidobacteraceae bacterium
TCCGCCGGATTCACCTTGGCATAGATCGGCGGCGCCGGCAGATCCTGCGGCAGCAGATTCTGCGCCGCGCTGATCGCCGCCTGCACTTCCTGTTCGGCCACATCGATGGCCAACGCCAGCGTGAACTGCAGGGTGATCACCGAGGCGCCGGCGGAACTGGTCGAGGACATCTGGCTCAACCCCGGCATCTGTCCGAACTGCTTTTCCAGCGGAGCGGTGATGGCCGAAGTGATCACCTCCGGGCTCGCTCCGGGGTAGAAGGTCTGCACTTGGATGGTGGGGTACGCGACTTCCGGCAGCGCCGATAGCGGCAGTTGCACGTAGGCCATCGCGCCAACGATCAGTATCGCGACCATCAGCAATGTCGTGGCTACCGGCCGAAGAATAAAGATGCGTGAAGGGTTCATGCGATTGCAACCAAGGCCGAGCGCGCGCCCTGCGCCAGCCTCATTGCGCCGGTTGGGGGCGCGGCCGCGTGCGTCCGGCGGCGCCGGGCGCTGCCGGCTTTCCGGCACCCGCTTTGCCGGTACCCGGCTTGCCGGGCGGGCGCGCGGCTCCTGCGGCCGGCGCGCCGGGCAATATTACCGGAGCACCGTCACGCAGGCGATCACCTCCTTCAGTGACCACGACTTCGCCGGCCTTGAGTCCGGCGGTAACCGCAACCCTTTCGCCATCGACGACGCCCAATGTCACGGGCCGTACCGACACCGTATTGTCGGCATTCACGACATAAACGAAGGTCGATGCAACGCCATTGGGCGCGCCGCGGCGCACCGCCGAGTTCGGCATGATAATTTGATTCGTGAGCACATCTTGAAGCAGCTGAATATTGACGAACTGATTTGGAAACAGCGAATTATCGGTATTGTCGAATTTCGCGCGCAGCTTGACCGTGCCGGTCGTGACGTCGATCGTATTGTCGGCGGTCAGCAGTTTGCCGTCCGCGATCTTGGTGCTGTTGGTGCGATCGTAGGCTTCGGCGGTCAGTTGTGCGCCATCACGCAGGCGCTTCATGACCGCGGATACATTGTCCTCGGGAATCGGGAAAATCACGGTTATGGGTTGCAACTGGGTGATGAGAACGATGCCGTTCGTATCGCCCGGCGTCACATAGTTGCCTTGGTCGACCTGGCGCAAGCCGACGCGGCCGCTGACCGGAGCAACAATGTGCGTATATATCAAATTGACCTTCGCTGTGTTGACCTGACCCTCGTCCGACTCGATGGTGCCGGTGTACTGATCGACCAGTGCGCGCTGCGTGTCGAGCTGTTGCTCAGCGATGGAATCCTCCTTGACCAGCCCTTCATAGCGTTTCAAATCCAGCCGCGCGTCGGCCAGCAGCGCTTGGTCGCGCTTCAGGTTGCCCTGCATCTGCTGCAAAGCGGCTTCGAAGGGGCGGGGATCGATCTGCGCCAACGGATCCCCTTGACGAACGATTTGTCCCTCGGTGAAATAAATCCGCTGCAGTGGGCCGCTGATCTGGGTTCTGACGGTAATCGTCGCCAGCGGCGTCACGGTTCCAAGGGCCGGAATCTTCACCTGGATGTCGCCCACAACGGCGGTTGCCACCGCCACGGCGACCGGACCGTTTTGCCCGAAGCGCCCACCCGCGGGCGGCGCAATGGGCTGCTTGTGGCGCAGGTACATCGTGAACCCGATCATCAGCAGCACTATGATAAGAACGACCAGCAGCCCTTTCCAATGTCTGACGATGAAATCCTTGAGTCCACGAGCCGGCGGAGGGGTCTGCAGATCTTCCTGTTGGTTTATCACTAATTCACCGATACGCGAGCCCTGCCTTGGCACGCACTGCCAAACGATCGTCCGGGCGAGCCCTAGACTATAACCAGATTCGACTACGAACTACACATACATCGCGGGCAGCACGGATGTAGAGCAGACCGATACCTCAAAGTTCAGCGGCGAGTGCAAAGTATTGTGAATGCGGCGCAAGGCAGGATATCCCCAGGGCGCGAGGATGGCGGAAACCTCAAGCGCATCAGAGTGCTAGAATTCAGCCTCCAAAAAAGACAGGAGCCGCGATGAAATCAGTATTTACCGTTTTCGCTGCAGTGGCCGCAGCGCTGCTTATCTCGGCGTCGGCCCATGGCGCGACATGGACGGAAGGCGTGAACTATTTCCTGGTTGCGCCGGCGCGGCCCACCTCGCTTCCGGCCGGCAAAGTCGAGGTTACCGAAGTGTTTTCCTACGCCTGTCCGGCATGCAATATCTTCCAGCCCACCATGCACAAGTTGAAACAAAGCCTGCCGGCGAACGCAGTGCTCGACTACCTGCCGGCGGCGTTTAACACCGTCGAAGACTGGCCGATGTTTCAATTGGCGTATTGCACGGCCCAAGTTCTCGGCATCGACCAGCAGACACACGATGCGATGTTCGATGCGGTATGGAAGGGCGGTGACCTGAGCATCATCGACCCTTCAACCAAAGGTCTCAAGAGCCGCATGCCGACCATCGAGGACGCGGCAAAGTTCTATAGCCAACATGCCGGCGTCCCGGTTGAAAAATTCGTCGCCACCGCGAAGTCCTTCTCGGTGGACCTGAAAGTCCGCACCGCCCAAGACCTGGTGATGGCGTATCGCGTCGACCGCACGCCCACCATCATCGTCAACGGCAAGTATCGGCTGTTCGTCGAGTCGGCCGGCGACAACGATAAGCTGATCGAGCTGGTCAAATATCTGGTGGCCAAGGAAAGCAAGTAATCGCAAAATCCGGGCCATTGCGCCGACGGCCATAGATTCATCGGCGCAGCCTGGCGACCATGAGAAAGCTGTTTTTCGAACATCCGCGGCTATGGATCTCGGTAATCGCCGGGATCACTGTATTTTTCATGCTTCCCGGGCAATGGACGATTTTGAGCCGTGTGCTGGTGTGCTGGAACGCCGGCGTGATGTTGTTCTTAGCCCTGATCTTCCGTTGGATGACGAGTCTCAGCGCCGCGCAGATTTGCTCGAAATATGTCGAGGAGGATGCGTCGGGGCCCATCATCCTGGTGGTCGTGACCGTGGCCGCAATGCTGAGTCTGGTCGCCATCGTCGAGCCGTTGGCCACGATCAAACAGGTGACAGGTTTGGTGCGCGCCGCGCATTTCGCGCTCGCCACGCTGACGCTGATCAATTCCTGGATCCTGGTTCCCACCATGTTCACCACGCACTACGCCGACCTCTATTACAGCGTCAAGGATGACGCGCGTCCGCTGCATTTTCCGCAGTCGCCGATGCCGGTTTTCTGGGATTTTGCCTATTTTTCGTTCACCATTGCCGCGGCCTGCCAGACCGCGGATGTGGCGACGCTGGATGCGAAGATTCGCAGGACGGTGATCGTGCACACCCTGATCTCGTTTCTGTTCAACGCCTCGATCCTGGGGTTTGCGATCAATGTCACCGCCGGGCTCATCGGCGGAGGCTGAGGTTCGATAGCGCGAGCGCTACTGGCCGGGAATCTTGACGACTTCGCCGCCCTTCATCACAAATGCGACGGACTGCAGGCGTGCGACGTCCGCCAGCGGATCGCCGGCAACCGCGACCAGGTCGCCGAATCGCCCGACGGCGATGGCGCCGACATCGCCGCTGCGGCCGAGCGCCTCGGCGGCATTGGCGGTTGCCGCCTGGATGGCCTGCATCGGCGTCATTCCCCATTTGACCATGGTGACGAACTGGCGCGCGTTGTAACCGTTGGGATATACGCCGGCATCGGTCCCGAAAATCATTTTCACGCCGGCCTTCACCGCCGCTTGAAACGTTTGGCGCTGCTGTAGTCCGATCATGCGCTCCTTCTCCAGCGACTCCTTGTATACGCCGTTCTTTTCACCCTCGGCGAGAATGTAATCGTCATCGTAAATGTCCATGGAGAACCAGGCACCATGCTGTTTGGCCAGTGCGAAAGCTTCCGCGTCGGCGAGGCTGGCGTGTTCGATCGTGTCGACGCCGGCGCGCAGCGCGTCTTTGATACCGGCGGTTCCGTGCGCGTGCACCGCAACTTTCAATCCCAGCATATGCGCCTCGTCCACCAGCGCCTTCATTTCCGCGAGATCGTACTGCTGCGCTCCGACGGCGTCGGTCTTCGAAAGTACGCCGCCGGTGCCGCAAAACTTGATGACTTCAGCGCCGTACTTGCGCAATTTGCGCACCGTGGCGCGAATTTCCTCCGCACCATTGGCGACCGCCGGCCGGGGCGCCGAGATCGACGGCGGCAACTCGGTGGAATCACAATGACCGCCGGTTGCGCCGATCGCATAAGTCGCAGGAACGATCCGCGGACCTGTAACGATGCCCTGCTCAATGCCCTGTTTGATTGCGACGTCGTCGTAGTTTGCGGATCCCACATTGCGCACCGTGGTGAAGCCCGCCTCGAGGGTTTTCTTGGCGTTGGCCACGCCCACCACCGTCCAAAAATTATCGGTGAATTGCAGACGCCGATAGCCGCTGAAGTGCGGGTCCGAAGTAAGGTGGGTATGCATGTCGATCAATCCCGGCAGCAGCGTCATGCCGGGCAGATCCACGCGGCGCGCGCCGGCCGGTATCGCGGATCCCATGGTAGCCACGGCTGCAATGCGGCCGTCGGTGATGATTATCTGCGGGCGCTCGAGCGTGCGGCCCGTCAGCACGTCGATCATGCGATCCGCCGTCACCGCGACGGTGTCCGCAAACGCGGGTAAAGCAGCGCAGATCAATATAGTTCCGGCAAAAGCGCGCGCGGCGCGCATGCGCGCAGGCGCAAAACTGCTCGATTTCATTTACTCACCCCCTCCCGATGTGCTTCAAAACTATCACAAGACCGGCGTTGCCGGTTCGATTGCCGGCAGCAACGTGTCGAGCCGCGGTGGTTCGGCGTCTCGTACCCACGCAAAAGCGACGATGTGTTCCAGTATGTGCTGCACATAGCCCCGGGTTTCGTTGTAGGGAATGTTTTCGATCCAGACGTCGGCGTCCATCGCGGCGCGAGGCAGCCAGTGCGCAACCGCGGCCGGCCCGGCATTGTAGGCCGCGAGGCTCAAAGTCAGCTGACCGCCGTATCGATCCAGCAATTCCCGCAAATGCACCGCGCCCAGCGGTATGGCCACCGCTGGATTGAACAGGCCGTCGCGCCCAGGCGCGGCCATATGCCAGCGGCGCGCGACTGCGGCGGCGGTCCCCGGCTGCATTTGCATGATGCCGCGCGCGTCCGCGCGCGACACGGCGTCCTTGCGGAACAGGCTTTCTTGTCGCATGACCGCCAGTATCCAATCAGGCGGCAGGTGCGCGAGGCTGCTGGCTTCGTCCACGGCGTCAAGGTATGGGCGCGGATAGCGCAGCTTCACATCGTCGAATTCACCGGTTTGAGCCAAGGTGGCGATGGCCTGAGCGTACCAACCCCAGCGCGCAGCAAGCAGCGCGGCCTGAACCTTCAACGCGGCCTCGGTGCCGCCGAGAGCCGCGGCCCATTCCGCGTTGGCCTCGTCCCACATGTCGCATTCGAACAATTCGTGTGCGCGAATCAGCCTCAGGTCCGCTGCCAGCGCCGACTGGGCGGCAGCGTCGTTCGGCGACGCCCGCGAGTTCAGGTTGTAGCCTTGATGCAGACGATCCGCCGCAAGATAGCCGTAGTAGTCGCGCAGCCCCGCGATTTCTCGCAGCAGCGGCGCCGCGGCTGCTTCGCCCGTCGTCGCCAACACCGCTCGAGCGCGCCAATACCGCCAGCGCGGCTGCTCGAACAGACTGGTGGGCATCTGCTCGATCCACAAGAGCGCCTTGGCGTAATCGCCGCTCCAAACGGCGGCGCGCACACGCCATTCCTGCACCTGAGCGTCGATCGCCGCCGCCGGCAACTGCTCCAATAGCGTCATCGCCTGCGGATCGTGATCGTAAGCTGCGCCGAGCGCCGCTGTGCGCTGCAGGCGGGCTTGCAGCTCCGCGGTCATCTGATCGCGCCCCAGCAGCCACGGCAAGAGATCCAAGGCAGCCGCGGGATCAGTACGCGTAAGTTTTTCAAATCCGGACGCCAGCGCCTCTGCTTCGACCGGCAATGTCTGATGTCTCGCCAGAATATTGAGCGCGGGCTGGGGTGATTCAAGCAGATCGGACCATTGAATAAGTGGCGCCCTGCGTGGCGCGGCAACGTCGGCGGCGAATTCGCGCGCCAAGCGCGGGTTGCCGGCGGCCAGCGCCGCACGCGAACGGCTCTCCGCCAGTGACGGCGTCAGCAGCCCTTGCTGTCGCAGCCATGCAAACACTCCACTGCATTCGGGCAACGGCTTCTGCGGCAGCATCCACTGCGCCAACGCGGCTTCAGCAAGCCCGGCCGTATCGCCGGTGGCCAGGCGTCCTGTGAGCCTATCGCACAGCAACGAGGGATCAACGACATCCAGCGAGCGCGGCAGGAACCAATCCCAGCGCTGGCGCTGTGCGAGGTTTGCCAGCCACTCGCGGCGCAAGCCGTGCGCCACTGGATGGCCCGCGTGCGCCCGCAAAAACGCATCGATCGTCACATCGAGACTCTCGC
>DATMKO010000480.1:0-3052 GCA_035571175.1 Steroidobacteraceae bacterium
CCAAACTGCCGCGCGGCAATGCGGAGAGCAATTCAATGCCTTTGACGACCCGGCCAACCAGCGCCACATTGCGGTCCAGATGCCGCGGCGCATGGCCGATGACCACATACATCTCGGCGCCGCTGCCACTGTCGGCCGCCAAATCGCGCCCTACGCCCACCATACCGTAGCAATGCGCGAACCAAGCCCGGTGCAGGGCCAGCGAGCGCGCAACCGGAAAGCCATCGGAAAAACCAACTTCCGGCGCGTACACATCGCCATCCGGCAGAGTTGCAAAGCTCATGTGTTCAGGGATGGGAAAATCAAATTCCGGTGCGACTTTGCCGATGCCGGCCGGCACCGGATGCCGATGTTCCGGGTCGCCCCATTGCGCGACGTAGTTGTCCTGTTCGCGGATGACCGCGAGCCCATTGAAATAGCCGGCCCGGGCCAGCGTTTTGATGTTATTGACATGCAGCGGCGCGAATGCAGGGGCCAGTTCGATCACCACACGGCCCGTGGGCAATTCGACGTACAAGGTATTGTTGATATCGAGCGGTCGCCAGTCCGCCGGGCTCGACGCGGCCAAAACCTCGCCCATGGTCGGTTGATTGGCGGATAGCGCGGGCTGTGATAAAAAAACCAGCGCGCACAGGATTAAATACTTAAAATCACAGCCCATGCATCGATTATTGCACAACTCGGCAACCAGCCGCCCGGGGAGCGAAATGCGTCAGATATTCATCTTAAGCCTGACGTTGTTGGTTGCCGCGGTAAACATGCCGCTTGCCTATGCGCAGTATCCCGGTGGTCAGTCGCCCGTCGGACCGGGCAGTGTCAGTCCAATCACCGGCAGCGGCGGCAGGAATGGGCCCCAGGGCAGTGACGTTCCAACCACCCCTGTCGAGATCAAGCCGGAGAAGTTGGCGGCGAAGGCTCTCAACGCGGCAACAAAATCCATGGCCAAGGCCCGCGAGCTCGAGGATGAGCTCGCCAAAGCCACGGACCCCGATAAGAGAGCGCGCGCCAGAGAGAAGCTCGAAGACCAATATGGCAGAGCTCTGGAGCAATATACGGAGGTATTGCGCAATAAAAACGACATGTATGAAGCGTGGAGCCAGGTGGGCTTCATACATCTGCGCTTTGGCGCCTTCCGCGAATCCATCGATGACTACAATCATGCGCTGGCGCTGAAGCCGGATCTCATGGAGGCGATTGAGCGTCGCGCCGAAGCTTTTGTCGCGATTGATCGACTTGACGAGGCGAAGGCGGCGTACATGGATCTGTTTTTCCATGCGCGCCCGTTGGCGGATCGATTGATGGTGGATATGCAGGCGTGGCTGCAGACTCACCGTGCCGAGGCCAATGGCGTGCGCGTTGCGGACATCGACGCCTTCGACAAATGGCTGCAGGAGCGCGACGGCATAGCCAAGACGACGGCCTCGCTGCCGAACTAGTGAGGCGCCTTTAGCGCCTCGAACGCCGCGCGCAGCTGCTCAACCTGCTGCTCGAGCGCAGCTACGCGTTGGCTCAAGGTGGGCGCGCCGGACACCGCGTCTGCCGGCGGGTACGATTCCGGCTCCGGCGCCGACTCGAGAGCTCCTGAAAATAGATGCGCATAGCGCGACTCGCGGGCGCCCGCCGCTCTCGGTAAGCGCGCGATGAAAGGGCCGTCCTCGCGCGACATCAGGTTCTTCAGCGTCGCCTCGACCTCCTCGGCAGCGGCGAATTCGCACAGGCGATTGGTGCGCGAGCGCAGTTCGCCGGGCGTTTGCGGCCCGCGCAGCAGCAGCACGCAAATGACGCCGAGCTCTTGCTTGGAGAATTTCAGCGAGCCGAATTCCGTGTTGCAAAATCGGTGCTTGTACTTCGTGACCCGTCCGCCGTAGCCTGCCGACTTGTCGCTGACCATGTGTTTCTTCATCAGCGCGTCCACCGTCTGCTGGACTTCGGCTTCGCGCAGCTCCAGCACCGGCTCGCGGTTGGTTTTCTGGTTGCAGGCGTTGGTGAGCGCATTCAGCGACAACGGGTACTGATCGGGGGTGGTGATTTCCTTCTCGATCAGGCAGCCGATGACGCGCGCTTCGAGCGGCGAAAATTCAATATTCATGGAGCTTCCAACTCGGCGCCGCTTGTTCTAGGGTAGCGCCCCTGAACCCAGTCAATGACAGGAATGCAAAAATGAAAACCAAAGCCGCAGTTGCCCTTGCCGCTCGCAAACCTCTCGAAATCATGACGGTGGAATTGGCGGGGCCGAAAGCAGGCGAAGTGTTGGTGGAAATCAAGGCCAGCGGAGTCTGTCACACGGATGAGTTTACCCGCTCGGGGGAGGATCCGGAGGGCTTATTTCCGGCGATTCTCGGTCACGAAGGCGCCGGTATCGTCGTCGATGTCGGTCCCGGGGTTACCTCGGTACGCAAAGGCGACCATGTGATTCCCTTGTACACGCCCGAGTGCCGGCAGTGCAAATCCTGCATTTCGCGCAAGACCAATCTCTGCACGGCGATCCGCGCGACTCAGGGCAAGGGCCTGA
Source organism: Steroidobacteraceae bacterium (assembly GCA_035571175.1). Classification (GTDB taxonomy): domain Bacteria; phylum Pseudomonadota; class Gammaproteobacteria; order Steroidobacterales; family Steroidobacteraceae; genus Bog-1198. Next base: position 2,513 of record DATMKO010000480.1, read on the forward strand.
TGCCGGATGGCACCAGCCGATTTTCCATGGGCAAAGACATGGTGCATCACTACATGGGCTGCTCGACGTTCTCGAATTTCACGGTATTGCCCGAGATCGCCGTGGCGAAAATCCGTGAGGACGCCCCGTTTGACAAGGTGTGCTACATCGGCTGCGGTGTGACCACGGGTATCGGCGCGGTGATCAATACCGCCAAGGTCGAGCCGGGCGCCAATGTGGTCGTGTTCGGCTTGGGCGGCATCGGCCTCAACGTTGTTCAGGGTGCGCGTCTGGTGGGCGCCAATAAGATAATCGGCGTCGATTTGAATCCCGGCCGCAAAGCGCTCGCCGAGAAATTCGGCCTGACGCATTTCGTCAATCCCAAGGAGGTGGACGGCGATCTGGTGGCGCATCTGGTGGCGCTCACGGACGGCGGCGCCGATTACAGCTTCGAATGCGTCGGCAATGTGAATCTAATGCGCCAGGCGTTGGAGTGCTGTCACCGCGGCTGGGGGGTCTCGGTGATCATCGGGGTTGCCGGCGCCGGCAAGGAGATCTCCA
>DATMKO010000481.1:0-3958 GCA_035571175.1 Steroidobacteraceae bacterium
CTCATCGCGGCGGAGGTGGCTCATGAGCGCCGCGGGCTGGCGCAGGGCGTCACGCAGAACTTCGGCTCCAATCTGATCGCCAACACGCTGAGCCCCGTGATCATCGTGTGGATGGCGATCAGCTTCGGCTGGCGCAACGCATTTTTTCTTGCCGCCGTTCCGGGCGTCATCATGGCAGTGCTGATCGCCGCGCTGGTGCGTGAACCCGCGACGGTCGCTCCGGTATCCGGTCGCGGCAGTTTCAGCGCCGCCATTCGCGATCGCTCGATGCTGCTGTGTATTGCAATCTCGACGCTGCTGGTGGCCTACCTGGTGGTGTTTTTCACGTTCGGACCGTTGTACCTCATCCGGGTGCGCGGTTTCGACCAGCGCCACATGAGCTTCATCATGTCCTCGTTCGGCGTGGCATCGATGGCCGTGGCCTTTCTGGTGCCCGGATCTTCCGACCGATTCGGGCGCAAGCCGGTCATCATCGTGGCTTCGTTACTGGGTCTGGCGCTGCCGTTCGGCATGTTGTTCACCACAGGCACCCAGCTCGTGCCGATCATTGCGTGCATTGCGGTCGGCGCCGCCTTGAGCGGTGTGTTTCCGCTGGCGATGGCGACGATTCCGTCGGAGCTTGTGGGCCCGAACAAAACCGCCACCGCATTGTCGCTGACCATGGGAATCAGCGAGATTCTGGGCGGCGTATTGGCGCCGAGCGTCGCGGGTAAAGTGGCCGACCTCAAAGGATTGAGCATGACCTTGTGGATGGTGGCAGGCCTTGTCGTTGCGATCATCGTGCTCGCGACGCTGCTGCGCGAGACGGCGCCTGCGGTGCTAAGACGCCGCCGTGAAGGTATCATCCAGTCTCCCACGTGATGCGAACAAATCTATGACAAAGCCACTTGAAATCATCGGCTCCTTCTGGACCCTCGCGGTTGGCGCCGACCCATTGGGCGATCAACGCTGCCTGCATGACTTCCGGACACGCGTGGAGATCGCGGCGCAAGCAGGATTCACCGGCATGGGTTTTTGGCACGCGGATATCCTCGAGATCAGGAAGCAATACAGCTTCCGGGACATGAAGCACATCCTTGACGCCAATGGCATCGTGAATGTCGAAGTCGAATGGCTGCTGGATTGGTTTTGCAGCGACGCACGCAGGAGCGCATCGGATGAAATCCGCACGCTGCTCCTGGATGCCGCCGAGGTTTTGCGCGCCCGGCATATCAAGGTTGCCGACCTCGGCAATGACTGTGCCGATGTCCCGCAGATGACCGAGGCCTTTGCGCCCCTCTGTCGCCAAGCTGCCGAGCGTGGAACCAATGTCTTGTTCGAGATGCTGCCGGCGCAATTTTCTCGCGCGCCATCGCTCGATCAGGTGCTCTCGATCACCCGCGGCTCGGGCGCGGCCAATGGCGGCACCATGCTGGATAATCTGCATTTGCAGCGCATCGGCATTGGCTCCGCGGAGATCGTGCGTAAACTCACACCTCGCGACTTGATTGGTGTCGAAATCAACGACGGCACTGTCGCAGTGCCGCTGAAATTCCAAGATTCCGTGGTCAACAAACGCCTGCTGCCCGGTGATGGAGAGTTCGACATTGCGGCGTTTCTGCAAGCCGTCTGGTCGGTAGGCTATGACGGGCCGATCGGCGTCGAGGTTCTGAATGAATACATCCGCAAGTGGGATCTTCGGACCGCGGCGACCGAGGCGTTCGCCAAGACGCAGCGAGTCGTGGCCGCGGCGCGTCAAGCCAAGAAGTAGCTCGCCGACGTAGCTTGAGGAGTCACGTGACTGAACCAACATTGTCTGCCTGGAAGGACATGTACGCCGCGCTCTGGCGGATACGGCTGTTCGAAGGCCACGTGCAGCGGCTTGCAGCGGCGGGCGAGATCCCCGGGTTTCCGCACTTGTCCACCGGGCAGGAAGCGGTGGCGGTCGGTGTCTGCGCGCAGCTCAAGCGCGAGGACGTTCTGTTCACGAGTCATCGTGGCCACGGGCATGTGCTCGCCAAGGGCAGCGACATGCAGGCGACTTTCGCGGAGATTCTGGGACGCCAGAGTGGCCTGTGCGGCGGTCGCGGCGGTTCGATGCACCTGGTCGATGCAGCGAACGGCGTGCTGGGCGCCACCGGCGTGGTGGCGGGCAATCTCGCGCTCGCCGCGGGCGCCGCGTGGGCGACGCAGGCGCAGGGAAGAGAAAATATCAGCGTGGTGTTTTTTGGCGACGGGGCAACAGGCGCCGGGGCGTTTCACGAAACGCTGAATCTAGCCTCGCTGTGGCGCCTGCCGGTGTTGTTCGTCTGTGAGAACAACGGTTACGCAGAATTCACGAGCCGCGAGGAGCATTCCAACGTCAAGCACGTGAGCAGTTTCGCGGCGCCGTATGGCATCACCACGCAGACCATCGACGGCAACGATTTGCCGATGGTATTGGCGGCCGCGGGTGTTGCAATCGAGACCGTACGCAGAGGCGCAGGTCCTTATCTGCTCGAGTGCATGACTTTTCGCATGGCGGGGCACTATGTCGGCGACTCTCAGCAATATCGATCGAAACAGGAGCTCGCGGAGATTCGTGAGAAATGTCCCATCGAACGCCTGAAGCGCTACCTCCTCGAGCGCGGCATCGGCTCGGAAGAGCTGGACGCCATCGGCGAGCACGCACAGCAAGAGGTACTCGGGGCGGTTGAGCGCGCATGTGCGGCGCCGCGGCCGGATCCCGCGACCGTGCTTGAATTCGTGTACCGCGCGCCGGCGCTTGCTTCGATCCCAGGCTAAGCCGTGCAGCACACATTCATCGAGATCCTGCGCCGTGCGCTCGACGAGGAATTGGCGCGCGATCCTCAGGTATATCTCTTGGGCGAGGACGTCGCGGCCGGGGGTGCCTTCGGCGTCACCCGGGGCCTCGCGCAAAAACACGGGATCACGCGGGTGCGCAACACGCCCATCAGCGAAGCGGCCATCACCGGTCTTGCCACCGGCGCCGCGCTCTGCGGTCTGAAACCGGTGCTTGAAATCATGTTCATCGATTTCGCCACGCTGTCGATGGATTGCCTGGTGAATCAAACCGCGAAGTACCGCTACATGTCCGGCGGCCAGCTCGCGGTGCCGCTGGTGGTTCGCACGCAGGCGGGAGCCGCGGGCGGTGCCGCCGCGCAACACTCGCAGAGCCTCGAAGCGTGGTTCATCCACATACCGGGCCTGGTCGTGGTCGCACCGTCCACCCCGGCCGAGGCGTATGGCCTGCTGAAAAGCGCGATCCGGCTCGGTGACCCGGTGCTGTTCATCGAGCACAAGCGGCTGTACGCCATGAAGGAGGAATTGCCGGAGGGTGCCGAATTACCGCCGATCGGCAGGGCGCGGATCGCAAAGCCGGGCACGGATGTCACCCTGATTGCCTATTCGGCGATGGTACAAACGGCGCTGATTGCTGCGCATAAACTGGCGGAGGGCGGCATCTCGGCTGAAGTCATCGATTTGAGGACGCTGCTGCCGCTCGATATGGCGACAATTGCGGCGTCCGTTTCGAAGACGCATCGTGCGGTGATTGCCCATGAGGCGGTACTCAATGGCGGCGTGGGCGCCGAAATCGCGGCGCGCATCGGTGCAGAGCTATTCGACGAACTCGACGCGCCGGTGCTGCGCGTCGGCTGCCCTTTTGCGCCGATTCCCTTCGCTCCGGAACTAGAGCGCGCGCTGCTTCCAAGGAGCGCGGATATTGCGCGCGCGGTGCGCGAGGAATTGCTTCGGTGACGCAAATTGCGCAGGAAATTCCGAAAGTGGGTCTGGTCATGGAGGAGGTCAAGGTCGTCCGCTGGCTGAAGAATGTCGGCGACGACGTCATTGCGGGCGAGCCGCTGCTTGAGGTCGAGACCGAAAAGTCGGTGGTTGAAATCGAGGCCGCTGTGAGCGGGCGCTTGACTCAGATCCTGGTGCAAGTCGACAACCGCGCGGTTGTCGGCGATCAGGTTGC
>DATMKO010000482.1:0-3394 GCA_035571175.1 Steroidobacteraceae bacterium
GCGGATCCGGACGCCATTGCGATGCCGATGCTGCCGAAAATCAATGGCGTCAACGGCACCCAACCCGGTGCCGCCAGCACCATTCCCACGATCGCCGTGAACACGATGAGCAGCGTCACCTTGGGCTTGGTGAGCTCCAAGTAATCCCGCCACCGCGAGGAGTGGGCGCTGCTGGCCGGGTTATCGGGAACGCTGGACATGTCGCAAGGGTACCAGCAGTTTCGGCAGCGCCGTTACTTGTTGAGCGAAACCATGTAATCGACACTCATGCGAATCGCCGCATCGGGCCAGGTCGTACCGCCGCGGGGCGGCATGTTGCCCTTGCCGCTGATGGCATGCGAATACAACGCTTCCTTGCCTTGGGCGATTCGCGGTCCCCACGCCGCGCGATCGCCCATTTTTGGCGCGCCATTGATACCTGTGGCATGACAGGCCGAACAGACTTGCGTAAACGCCTGTTCGCCGGTGGCCGGAACGCTCGCTGCCGCCGTGCTCTTGGGCGCGGTGAGTGCGGCCAGCGCGGAATTGTCGTGGCCCGCAACCGCGACATGCGCGAACGGCACGATGTTTTGATCGATCTCCTTTAGGCGAATCGGATCGAGCTGCTCGTACCGATTCTGAGTATCCACGCCGATCACGCGGGCAACAGCGAACAGGATGATTGCAAATACGATGAGAAAACCCAGCACCAAGCTGAATGCATTGAAGAAATGCCTGTCTGAAGATTCGGGGTTGGCCACGTTAACTCACTGAAATTAGACGAAAAATCCTCAAAGAGGCAGAGGCTAGTATAGCGCCCGCTGCAGCATCACGGAATAGCCATTGCGGCGCGGATCGCGGGTCGTGCGGATAACCGCACGCGCGTATTGACGGGTCGAAGCGCCGCTCGAGCGATCGTATCCGTCAAATCGATAAATGCTATCGAAAGTTATAGGCTAGCAAAGGGCAAATCAGGGTATTAGCCTCGCCGCATGGATTTACCGCAATCGTGCGGCAATAAAAAGCAGCAGTAGCGTGAGCACGGAAAATCCAACGCGCGCCCACATGAGACGTGTGCTGAAGTGGTCGTCCGTTGAACCGCCCGCGGACATCGACAGCACGCCCAAAAACACCGCGCCCACCGTAAGCAGCATCGCCGCGATGATGACAACGGTGAATAGGTCCATTGTTCGACTCCCCGAAACCTTTTTGCCAGCGCCGCGTCCAATCTTAACACGCCTGGTTTCGAAGGCCGCATGCCGAGAACTATGCACTGCCATGCCTACATAACGCGGCCCGCCGCGCACCGATTCAGCCCTTGCACTGCTCAAACCGAAACGCGGATCGCTTGTTGCGTTGCAGGCCGCCCGGCGCGCGCGCAGCTTGCATTGCTGCAGATCAGCATCTTCCAACGCGCCAATGCTTGTGCGACACTCGTGACGGCTGTGGCTCTGCAGCAAATAAAATGCGGAGCCTGAAGAGTGTTTGGTGAAGAGAATTCGTTCATAGGCCGCCGTAAAATACGCCGCGGGGGAAGCCGTGAAGTGCATTTATTTTCTAACGCCCACCATAGCGTCGACCGATCAGGTGTCGGCCGATCTGCATTCCGTCGGAGTCAAGGATTTCTACTTACACGTCATTTCCCGCGACCACGCCGGCCTCAAGCGCCATCAGATTCACTCCAGCAACTACTTCGAGACCCTGGATGTGCTGCGCGACGGATTCATCGGCGCCGCGCTTGGGTTTCTGATCGGACTGGCGGGGATCGGATTACTCATGTACGCGAAGCCCTTCGGCGAACACGTGGTTCCGGCGTTCGTTTACGCCATTCTGGTCGGAGCGGCGACGTTGTTCGGTGCCTGGGAAGGCGGCCTGGTGGGAATCGACAGCGAGCACAAGAAGCTCGAGAAGTTCCACGACGACCTGGTGGCCGGCAAGTATCTGATATTGGTCTACGTGCGCAAGCACCGGGAAGAGGTGGTGCTCAACATGATGCGGGAAAAGCATCCGGACGCAGAATTGGTGGCGATAGATTCGCACTACGTCAATCCGTTCAGTACTGTGACGAGAGTTTCTGGTACTTCGGGAGTTTGATTCAAGGGTTTGATTCACTGAGATTGAAGTTCTGACAGAGGGCGCGAATGCTACTTGCATATGCAGTGATCGTTTTGACCGTCGGCACCATCCTGTTTCACTTCTTGAGCCCGTGGTGGTTCACGCCGATTGCGTCCAATTGGACCACGATGGACCAGACGGTCAACCTCACCTTCTGGGTGACGGGCATCGTGTTCCTCGCGACCAATCTGTTCATGGCGTATTGCATCTGGCGCTTCCGGCATCGCAAAGACATCAAGGCCCACTACGAACCAGAGAACAAGAAACTCGAATGGTGGCTCACCATTGTGACCTCGGTCGGGATCGCCGCCATGCTCGCCCCGGGCTTGGCGGTCTGGGCCAAGTTCGTCACCGTCCCGGACGGTGCGTCGGTGGTCGAGGTCGTCGGGCAGCAATGGAATTTCAGCTACCGCTTTCCCGGCAAGGACGGCGTGTTCGGCACCACGAATATCCGCCTCGCGAGTCCGGAGAATCCGTTCGCGATCGAGCCCAACGATCCCAACGGCCAGGACGATGTCGTGGTGTCGAGTCCGGAATTGCATTTGCCGGTCGGTAAACCGGTGAAGATCATACTGCGCGCGAAGGATGTGCTGCACCAGTTCGCAGTGCCACCGTTTCGGGTGAAGATGGACATGGTGCCCGGCATGGTGACCTATTTCTGGCTGACCCCTACCCGCACCGGAAGCTTCGATGCGCTGTGCGAGCAGCTGTGCGGAACGGCTCATTTCACCATGCGCGGGCGCGTGGTCGTGGACAGCGAGAAGGATTTCGAAGCCTGGCTTGCCACGCAACCGACGTACGCGCAAACCCGCGCCGCGGCCGCCGGCGTCGCGGCTGACGGCCAGGCCACCTATGCCGTTTGCAGCGCCTGCCACGGCGCGCACGGCGAAGGCAATCCGCAATTGAACGCACCGAAGCTCGCCGGTCAGGCCGGCTGGTACCTGGCGCGGCAGTTGCAAAATTTCAAACAGGGCATTCGCGACAAGGAAGGACAGGTCGCGCAACAAATGGACGGCTTTGCCGCGACGCTGGACGATACCGCGATCAAGAACGTGGTCGCCTACATCGGCTCATTGCCCGATGCCGCGCCGCCGGCGACGGTGTCGGGGAATCCCGCCAAAGGCAGGGAACACTACGAGACCTGCGCATATTGTCACGGCGGCTCCGGCGAAGGGGTTTGGTCGACAAACGCGCCGCGCCTCTCGCACATGGACGATTGGTACATGAAGCGCCAGCTGCAAAATTTCCAGCAGGGCTTGCGCGGCAGTCACCCGCAGGACTTCAGCGGTGCGCAAATGGC
>DATMKO010000483.1:0-3875 GCA_035571175.1 Steroidobacteraceae bacterium
CAACAGTACCGTCGCGCCGTCGCGTGCGCCTTCGTCGAGATAATGCAGGCGCAGCGCGCTGTCCGTCGCACCGAAAATGGTCGTGTAGTGCGGTCCGAAAGGGAAATCCGGCAGCCCCTCAAAGCGCGCGTCCGGCGTACGTAAAATGTTCATCGCCCCCGTAGTCCCCCGCCGCGCCGCCGCCCCTTTTGTTCAATTATAGGCCACGCGGTGCGCGGAATTTGTCATATCCCCAAGGGGCGCTAAAGCTCTGCCGCTGGCGGCCGACATAGCTTCGATGAGCCCTACTAGCGCTATCACAGCTTCCGCCCTTTTACCGAGTGCGCAAAGCAGCGGACTCGCCGCCCTCGCGACCAGCAACCGGCAGCTGAATCAGGACGCGCAACAGATCGCCAACCCTGACAATCAAAATGTGACCAATCCGCTGCTTGATTTGAACCAGGCCAAATTGTTGACTGAAGCCGGCGCGGACATCTTGCGCACATCGAATCAGATGCTCGGTAGCTTGTTTGACATGTTTGCCTGAGGAGCCGGCGTTACCCGCGTTGCGTTACCCCGCCACCAACGCGAACTGCTAAACGAGCACTTGACCCGATGTTAAGGAAACCTTAACGCAGAATCCGTTGGGCTCGCAGCGGCAAAAACTGGCGGTTTCCGGCGCTTTTGGCGCTCAATGCGCAGAAATTGCGAAAGCCGGCGCAGACACTGGCATGCCTAAGGCAGCACGATCAGATACAAATGTGATTCTAGTGGGAGACTGCCATGACCGAAGTGTTCTTTCGATTCCCCGTTCACTGTCCGATCTGCAAGCAGGAATGGACGTCGTCGCGCACCAAATCCGAGATCGTGGATGCACTCGACAACAACAAACCTCTGAGCGTTTATGCCGAGTGTCACGACTGGCGCTGGGACCTGAGCCCGAGCGAGCGCACGGAACTTTCCAAGAGGATCCGCCCCGCCGCTTAGGCCGCGATTCGCCTTTATTTGCCACAACTGCGCCTGCCGCGCGCCCCAATTGCCGCGTCTAATGCTCCCGAGACCAAGAGGGATGGGAGCGAACAATGCAGAGCGTGCGCAGTCGATTTGATTCGGTTTGGGCAAAATCAGCAATTATCGCGGCATTGACGCTGCTGATGCTGTGGCCACTGGCCCGGGTCGAGAGCCTGGTGAACGAGAGACAGGCGCTTCAACGCCAGGCCGAAGAAGTGGTTGCGGCAGGTTTCGGCGGTCCGCAAATTCTGGGCCCGCCCATCCTCAAGGTGGATACTCAACAGCGCTCCGTCATTGTGGACAAGGCGACCAGCAGCAGCACGGAAGAATGGTCGCCCGGCGCCCCGCTGCACCTCGCTCCGGATGATGTTCGGATCGCTGTCGATGCTGCCGTCGAGATACGCAGCAAAGGCATTTATGCCGTTCCAGTCTACGTCTCGAAGGTGGTAATGACGGGTGAGTTCAAGGCTGATGGCATCGCCGGTTTGCTCGCCGCAAGCGCCGACACGCGGGCACTGCCTGCACATGCCGTATTACAGCTGCCCCTGTCAGGGGTCAAATACTTGCGGGCAATGACTCGGATTGAAGTCGGCGGCCAGGCGCTGCGCCCCGCGAGCGGCGAGGTCGCGGGATTCGCGGCATTCACCATTCCCATTGATCTTAAATCCGTGGACCAGACGGGTGCGCTGAAGTTTAACTTCGAGTTCGAAGTTGCAGGCAGCGAATCCCTGCATTTCCTGCCTTTGGGATCGAACACGATCGTGACGGCGCGAATCGGCTGGCCGCATCCGGACTTCGACGGAGCGTTCCTGCCGGTCTCGCATGAACTCGATGGTCAGGGCTATTCAGCGAAATGGCAGGTACTGGAATTCAACCGCGCCATTCCGCGAATCTGGCGCGGCACATCCATCACGAATTCGACCGTGCTTGGCACCGCATTCGGCGTGCGTCTGTTTCAGCCATCCAACATCTACACCCAGAATTATCGCGCTGTGCGTTACGGCATACTCTTCGTCGCGATCACCTTCGCTTGCTTCTTCGCCTGGGAACATGTGGTGCGGGGCCTGCGTCTGCACCCAATGCAGTATCTGTTGGTCGGCCTCGCATTGGCGACCTTCTACCTGCTGCTTCTCGCGTTTTCCGAACATATCGGATTCGCAGCGTCCTATGCGATCGGCGCCGCGGCGCTGGTTGCGCTCATCACCGCCTACATCGCAGGCGCAACCAGTAACCGCAGATTTGCCGTGGGGCTGGGAGCGGCGCTGGCCGGCGCCTACGGCGCGCTCTATGTGATTCTACTTTCCGAAGACTACGCACTGCTGCTCGGCTCGCTGCTGCTGTTCTTGATACTGGCGGCATTGATGCTTGCCACGCGACGACTCGACTGGGCGAAGGTGGGAATGAGGACGGACGACTGACTCCAAGGATGGCCGTTGGGCCGCCGAGTTCCTATACTCAGCGAAACCAAAACGGAGTGATCATTGAAACGCATTCGCCGGTCCGCGGAACCCACGGGGCACGCGAAAAAACCCGAATCGGCCGGCGCGTCGATTTCGCGGCGCGGATTCGTTGCGGGCGCCGGTGCGACGGGTCTCGCCGCGGCGGCATCTCCCCTGGCGCTTTTCGCCGGCGACGCACGATCGACGCCGCCTGCCGACGGCACTCCGGAGCAGATTCATCTGACCTGGGGGGAGGACCCCACCAGCACCGTGTTTGTTTCCTGGGCCTCGCTCGCCCAGGCTGTCAATCCACGCGTCATCCTCAGGCACTCGCCGGCCGCGGAAAGAACCATTCACGCCATTCAGCGCAGCTACACCGACGGGTTGAACGGCCAGACGGTATTCACTTATCACGCCAGGCTCGAGGGACTAACGGCTGGTTCGACGTACCGCTACGCGGTGACCGCAGGCAATGACCGCAACCGCGCGCAACCGTTTAGCGCAACGTTTCAGACCGCGCCGCGGGGCCGCGCTCCCTTTCGCTGGACCAGCTACGGCGATCTCGCGACGCCGGTCACCTCCTGGGTGCTATCCTCGCCTCAGAGCCGCCATGCGGTGCGCGCGGTGGAACAATTCCAGCCGCTGTTTCACTTGCTCAACGGCGATCTTTGCTACGCCAACTTGAACCCCGCGGCACAGCCTGCGGTGTGGGCGGACTTTGCGAACAACGTGCAACTCTCCGCCGCAAATCGTCCGTGGATGCCCTGCCCCGGAAATCACGAAATCGAGTTTCACAATGGCGCGCAGGGATTCAATTCTTATCTCACTCGATTCGCCCTGCCGCACAACAACACTCAGTTCCCGGGCCTGTGGTACCGCTTCAAGGTGGGCTCGGCGCTTTTCATTTCGCTGTCGGCCGACGACGTGATCTACCAGGACAGCGGCGCCTTCGTCGCCGGCCCGGCGCCATTGCAGCCGGCCCCCAGCACCGGGAATGCGCCGCTTGCGCCCGGCACCTCCTTATATGTTCATGGCTACAGTGGCGGTGCGCAAACGCGATGGCTGGAAGAAACGCTGGCAGCGGCTTCGAAGGACCTGGAGATTGACTGGATCATCGTGCAGATGCATCAGGATGCGCTCAGCTCAACGAAGAACGGCAATGGGTCCGACAAAGGGCTGCGGGAATCCTGGCTGCCGCTGTTCGATAAGTATGGCGTCGATCTGGTTCTCTGCGGTCATGACCACGACTACGAGCGCAGCTGGCCAGTTCGAGGCTGCAACCACAATGTTGGCCGGGACGCAGCTACAGGCGCAACGGTCGATACCTGCCAGCCCAACCCGGTAATGACCGCGGATCCCCCGGACGGCAAGTTCGACACCGGCCGCGGCGCGATCCATCTGATCCTGGGCGGCGGCGGCACCAGTGCGCCGCTCAACGCCTACGGC
>DATMKO010000484.1:0-5501 GCA_035571175.1 Steroidobacteraceae bacterium
ATTTGCGCGCAGATGGCCGAGGACAGCCCCAGCCGCTATCTCGACAACATGTCGAAGCTGAAGCGAACCGGCAAGATATTCCTCGACTACCTGCGCAACGACCGCACCGCCACCGCCGTGGCTGTACTATCGCCGCGTGCTCGCGACGGCGCGCCGGTGTCGATGCCGATTCATTGGCAGGAGGCGCGGCCGGGCTTGGATCCCAAAAAGTTCACGGTGAGAAGCGCTCCTGCGCTGCTGCGAAAATCAAAACCCTGGGAAGGCTATGCGAAAGCGGCACGATCTCTGTCAGCCGCGATTCGCGCTGTTACCCAAACGGGCACTCGGAAACGCCGGCGGTAAATTTTCCACCCAGGCAATAAACGCATCGATCATTTCCGCCTTCAGTTCCTCATCGGTTCGGCCGCTGCGCTTGAGCAGGTGAAACGAGTGGTCCGCGCCCTCGAGCACTTTCAAGGTCGCAAAATTCTCAAGTTGCTGGACCAGCGGTCTTAAAAGACGAAGATCCGCCAAGTTATCGCGCGTCCCCTGCAGAAACAGCATGGGGATCCGCACCTTGGATAAATGCGCCGCCCTGTCGATCGAGGGCTTGTCGGGCGGGTGCAGCGGAAATCCAAAAAACGTCAAGCCGCGAACGCCGGGCAGGGGACTGCCCGCTTGAGCCTGAGAGGTCATTCGACCGCCAAAGGATTTGCCGCCGGCGATGAGCGGAACCTTGGGAACCAGTTGTGCGGCGGCGGCAACGGCGGCGCGCACGGTGGCATGGCAAACGGGCGGGGCGTCCGTTCGTTTCTCGCCGCGCTCCATGTAAGGGAATTGGTAGCGCAGCGTGGCGATGTCGCGCGCCGCCAGGTCCTGCGCGATGGCCGCCATGGAGGGGTGCTCCATTCCCGCCCCGGCGCCGTGCGCGAGCACCAAGCAGAGCTTCGGACCCTTCGTGATTTCAAGCAATCCCGACACTTGAGTGGTGTCGTTAACGTCGATCGTGAGACGCTTCGAGCCGGCCGCCATGGTGTGTCCAGATCGGGGTGGGCCGAGATTAATCGTTTGCAGCGCAGCGCTCAACCTGTGATTTGCATATCTTCACACTTCGCGACCCAGGGCCGTCGTTGCAATCGGTTTGCGATTGCTCAATACTTGATATGCCAAATATCAATCAGCGATCGGCTTGGAGTTGCAGCCGAATCGTCGACTCAAGAGCAAAGCAAATCGGAGAAGGTGCATGAATCGCACCGGACTGGCTGGCGCTCACTGTTCTCCTTGCGGGACCTCCGCACGCGTTGTAATGACGCGGCCATCTCCTCGACGCTGTCCATGTCACATTTGGTCAGCCGATTCCGATTCAGATCACAGGGACTTTTCAGCCATTTAGAGGTAAAGCTCATGAATAACCATGCGTCTCTCCTTCGTTGTATGGCCTGGCCGGTTGGGCTCTCGCTGCTGATGAGTGCGGGGGTGGCATGGTCGGCAAACGATCTCGACACGCCGAATCCACGGGGTACGACCCATCCCGACGGCTCGAATACCTACAACACGGAATGGCTCGGGCACAACGATTTGCAGGGCCGCACGGTATACCAGACCACGGTGCATAACCAAGGCCATCGGGTGATCGCGTATGCCGGGCACTTCGCGGGAACAATGTTGAATCCCATGACCGGGGTGGTGGAAGAGAACGGAACCTCGATCGTTGATGTCACGGATCCGCGCCACCCGGTGTACCTGAAACATCTGATTGCCGATAAAGGTGGAGCGCGCATGGTGAAACTGTGCGACGGCAATGATCTGCCGCATGGCCTGCGCGGCCACACCTATATGCTGCGCGAGAACGGCGCTGTCTCCCACGAGGTGTGGGACACGACCGATCCGGCCAATCCGACGCTGGTGTCAACGCCGGTGAGCGGCCTGGATGTCACGCATCGCAATTGGTGGGACTGCAAGACCGGCATCGCATACATCGTAGGGGGCGCGACGAAAAAGACCGACGCCAGCTACGACGGCTGGAACAATGCCAGCAGCCCGAATCAGCACTTGAAGATTTACGACTTGAGTGATCCGGCGAATCCGAAATACATCATGGACTTCGGCTATCCGGGTCAGAATCCCGGTTCCACCTTCATCATGCCGGGGACCACCAATGTCGTGCCGCCCGGGGTGCATGGCCCGATCGTGGCCACCACCCTCAATGGCCAACCGGTCAACCGGCTGTACATGCCGTACGGCGTTGGATCCAACGGCATCATTCAGATCAATGATCTCACCAAGGTGCTGCCGCCGCCCTACGGGACCGGGGTCTATGCGAACCCGGCGCGTCCCACCGACGCCGAACTCCTGCAGGGACAGATCGGTGTGGTCTATATGCCGGGCGCGGAGGGCGGCCACTCGGCCATGCCGCTCTACGGCATCAAGCTGAAGCAGTACGTGAATTTCACCAACAACAATGTACGCGACATCCTGGCCGTGAGTTCCGAGGAGACCGACAACCGCTGCACGGGATCACCACACCTGATGTACCTGCTCGATATCACGGGCACGGTCGGGCAGGGCGGCAATACCAGTGCGGAACAGCACCCGTGGCCGATTTCCACCGTGACGGTCGATGACTTCTCCGGGCGCCCGAACTTCTGTTCACGCGGTACGCGCTTTGGTGTTCACTCGCCCGCGGAGAACTTCCAGGACCCGACCTACGCCCGGCTGCTGACCAGCGCCTGGTTCGATGCCGGCATTCGGGTCCACGACATTCGTGATCCGTATCACCCGAAGGAAGTGGCGCACTTCATTGCACCGGTGAACAGTTTCACGCAACCCAGCAGCGCGGTCATCAATGGCGTGACCTACACGGCGCTGGATGTGTCCTGCGACAACACCGATGTCGACAATCGTGGACTGCGCTATTGCGGCGACCGCGTGGGCGGCGGCCTTGACATCGTGCGCCTGACGGGCGAAGCGGAAGATATTGCCAAAAACGACCACGACAGAGACGATTGATTGTCGTTGACGCTACGGTACTTGAGCGGCGCCTGGTGGCTGGGCGCCGCTCTGCTATGCGTCGCGCTTCCCGCGGCGGCCGGCGATCTCACGGTGATCTCCTTCGGTCGGGCGGACCGTGCGGCGCTTGCCGAGGCGTACCTCGAGCCTTTCGCGAAGGCGACCGGCATTGCGGTGAACTCATTTTCCTACGACGGCCAGGTCACCGAACTCACGCAAATGGTGCACGCCGGCGCGCCAGTGTGGGATGTGATGCAGGTCGAGTCACGGACGCTGGAACAGGGGTGCCGGCAGGGCCTGTTCGAAAAGCTCGATCCGGCGCGCGTACCGTCCGCCACGGATCTCATTCCAGGAGCGCTCTCGCAGTGTGGCGTGGGGATTTTTACGTGGGCGCAGGCACTGGTCTATTCCGACCAACTCCGCGCTGCGCCGCATTCGTGGGCCGACTTCTGGGATAGCCGCAAATACCCGGGCAAACGCGGTCTACGGCGCAGCGCCAAATATACACTGGAGATTGCGCTGCTGGCCGACGGCGTCGCTGCCAAGGACGTGTACTCCACGCTTTCGACCGAAGCCGGCGTGCGGCGCGCTTTCCGGAAGCTGGACAAGATCCGCAATAATACCGTCTGGTGGGAGGCCGCCGCTCAGCCGGGAGCACTGCTGGCGGCCGGCGTGGTGAGCATGAGTTCCGCCTACACTTTGTGGTTCGACCCCGCGGAGGAACGCAATCGTCACATGCGCATTGTCTGGCGGCAAAGCCTTTATGACATCGACAGTTGGGCGATCCCGAAGGGCTCGCCCAAGCTCGATGAGGCGTATCGCTTCATCGCTTTCGCAAGTTCCCCGGAACGCCAAAAAGTACTGTCCGAGCATTTGGCTTACGGGCCGACCAACCCCAACACGCTCCGACTGCTGCCGGTCAATCTCGCAGGTAATCTTCCTTCCTCGACGCCCAATCTCACCGACGCGCTGCGCATCGACACCGCATTCTGGATCGAGCACGGAGACGCGCTGGAACGGCGCTTCAATTCCTGGGCACCCGCTATCTGCCGGCAGCAGGACGACGAAGACGATGACGACTACTTCGATCTGCCGGTATGTCAGGACGCCCAGGGCAGAATGCGAACCAGCAACGGAGCAGTCAGCGCCAGCCGCATTGGACAGCCGGGCAATCCGCGGGAGGTGTCACGAACCATCTCCATTGCCATGAGCGATAACATGCGGTTCACGCCTGACCGCATTGAGGTTCGCAACGGCGAGACCATCCGCTTCGTGCTGCAAAACCAGGGGCAACTTCGCCACGAGCTGGTCCTGGGCGAGCCGGAGGCGCTGCGCCGCCACGCGGCCATGATGCAGATGATGCCCGACATGCAGCACAGCGGACCCAACATGGCGAGCCTTGCACCCGGCGAAAGCGGCCAATTGATCTGGAAATTCACGCGCACGGGAACGGTAAGCTTTGCCTGCCTGCAAAGCGGACACCTGGAGGCCGGCATGCGCGGTGCGGTTGCCGTTCAGTGAGGCCGTTCGCGCAGCGCGCACTGTTCGCGACTCTGCTGGCACTTTCCGCATTTCAAGCCGGCCAAGCCGCCACGATCACAAAACGTGAACTCGTGCGCCGCACTCAACAACTCTTGGATGCTTTTGCACCGGGTGATAAGGCGCCATGGCAGCTGTACCTGGCTGCCGATGCAATGCTGTTCGACGAAATGGGACGCTCCATGGACAAGCGCGCGTTCCTCGCACAATTGCAGGCATTGCCCGAAGGGTACTCAGGATCGATTGAGTTGAGGAATCCAGCGGCCCGCTTCATCGGCTGCGCAGCAATCCTCAGCTACGATGCCGATGAAACGGAAACCATCTTTGGGCAGGAAGTGCATGCCCGCTATCACATGACCGATACCTGGGCGTACCGCCATGCGCGCTGGCAGATGATCGCCAGTCAGACTCTTCGCTACTACGAAGACCCGGCTGTCGGCATGGTCCCACAGTCATTGCTTGATGACTATGTGGGCACGTATGAGTTGACTCCGGGCAACACCAAGACCATTACGCTGCGGGACGGAAGACTGTATGTGCAGCGTGGCGACGGTCAGCCTGCCGAACTGCATGCGGAGTCCACGGATTTATTTTTCCGGTCCGGGATCGAGGGTCGGTACCTGTTTCAGCGCGATGATGCCGGCCGCGTCAGCGTGTTGATTGACCGCCGCAACAATGAGGACCTGCGCTGGACGCGAATCCGCTAGGGCTCATTCCTTGGTACGTAGATCCAACGTCTGTGCCGCAGCAGGAACGGGAACGGCCTGCTCGCCCCCTGAGCCGGCAACCGCAGCCACTGCGATCGTCATTGCGATCAGCAGAACGCCGCCAACAACCCATGGTAGGAGGTCGTCTTCTGGTCCTTGACTCATGGAAAAATTATGCACGCGTGATAGGCGGGAAACGATGAACCGGATCACAGTGCGGCCACCAGAGCGGCAAATAGTTCCTGGCCGACGACACCGTTGAAAATC
>DATMKO010000485.1:0-5525 GCA_035571175.1 Steroidobacteraceae bacterium
TCGGATATTGCCAATGCCATTTCCCACGAATACGGCTTCTGGCTGGGCGACGCGTTTGCCTCCGGCGGTTCGGCCGGCTACGACCACAAGAAGATGGCGATCACAGCGCGCGGCGCGTGGGAATGCGTGAAGCGGCATTTCCGCGAAACCGGCGTCGACATCCAGAACCAGAATTTCACGGTCGCGGGCATCGGCGACATGGCCGGAGACGTGTTCGGCAACGGTATGCTGCAATCGCGGCACATCCGGCTGGTTGCCGCGTTCAATCACCAGCACATATTCATCGACCCGCAACCGGACGCCGGCCGTTCGTTTGCCGAGCGCCAGCGAATGTTCAATCTGCCGCGCTCCTCGTGGGACGACTATTCGCGCGCCACGATCTCCAAGGGCGGCGGCGTGTACTTGAGGTCGGCGAAGACCCTGACATTGTCGCGCGAGGCGCAGACGCTGCTCGAAGTTCCGGCGCAAGCCACGCCTAACGAAGTGATCAAGGCTATTTTGAGGGCGCATGTGGATCTTCTCTGGAACGGCGGCATCGGCACCTACATCAAGGCGAGCCACGAGAGCCACAGCGATGTCGGGGATCGCAGCAACGATGCCGTGCGCATCGACGCTCGGGAATTGAACTGCAAAGTAATCGGCGAGGGCGGCAACCTGGGCGTATCGCAGCTCGGACGCATCGAGTTCGCGCGGCGCGGCGGCAGGCTCAATACCGATTTCATCGACAACTCCGCCGGCGTCAACACATCGGACGTTGAAGTCAATCTGAAGATTCTCCTGAACGGCGCGGTGCGCGCCGGTGAAATCACGCTGGCGGCGCGTGATCGCTTGCTGGCGCAGATGACCGATGATGTGGCGGCGCTGGTGTTGCGCAACAACTATCTACAGAGCCAAGCCATCAGTACCGGTGAGTTTCAGTCCAAGGAACTGCTCGGCGAAGGCGCATACGTGATCCGCGCACTGGAGCGCTCAGGCGATCTGAACCGCAGTTTGGAGTTTCTGCCGACCGAAGAGGAGATCGCCGAGCGCCGCCAATCCGGCGAGGGCTTGACGCGCCCGGAGCTCGCCATCACTTTGAGCTACTGCAAGATCTGGCTGTACAGGGCGCTCATTCATTCCAATGTGCCCGAGGATCCGTATCTGTCCGCCGAACTCAAGCGCTACTTTCCGCCGCCGGTGCAGAAGCGCTTCGCGGCGCGCCTGAAGCGCCATCGGCTGCGGCGCGAGATCATCGCGACTGCGATCACCAATAGCATGATCAATCGGGTGGGGCCGGTGTTTCCGGTGCGCGCACAGGATGACACGGGAGCGGATCCGGCGGCCATTGCACGCGCCTACAGCATTGCGCGCGAGGTGTTTGCGCTGCGCTATATCTGGTCGCAGATCGAAGCGCTCGACAATCGAATTCCCGCCGCCGTACAGTATACGGCGATGTTTCAGACCACCCGGCTGCTCCGGCACATGAGCTACTGGCTGCTCGAGAATCGGCGCAACGATCTGGACATCAAGCGCGCCGTATCGCGCTATGCAGGCAAGGTGACCGAGCTGTTTTACGGATTGACCGCAGTACTCGGCGTCAGCGCGCAGGCGCGCTTGAGCGCGCTGCGTTCGCAGCTGGTTGCGCAGCATGTGCCCGATGAGCTGGCGGTGCGCATTGCCTCGCTGGAGGAATTGCATTGCGCGTTGGACTTGGTCGAGGTCACAATGGTGGCGCGGGTGCGGATTGTGTACGCGGCGCGGGCATATTTCGACCTCGGCGAGCGCATCGGACTCACCTGGATCAAGGAACAAATCGAAAGTCTGCCGGCCGACGGACATTGGCAGGCGGTGGCGCGCGGCACTTTGCGCGACAACCTATACGCGTTGCAGGCCAGGATCACGCTGGCGGTCTTGAAGTACAAGGGCCGCGACGCATCGGCGCGTGTCAGTCAATGGCTGTCGCGTCATTCCGCGGCGGTCGACTCGCTGAAACGGGTGGTGGTCGATCTGCGCACTGGTTCGGCGCCGGACTTCGCGACGCTGTCGGTGGCATTGCAAGCGGTCAGACGTCTTGCCCAGCATTGAGTCAAGGATGACGCAAGCCGGCGCGTACGGTGCGGACTATTTGCAGCAGCGCATCGATCGGGAAATCGCGCTGGCAAAACCCATGGGGATAATCGTGGAATCCGCGGATGGCGAGCGCGTCGTGCTGCGCGCGCCGCTTGCCCCCAACTCGAATCACAAGGGAACCGCATTCGGCGGAAGTCTGTATGCGCTCGCGGTGCTTGCCGGTTGGGCCTGGGCGAGCCGGGATCTCGCGGCACGTGAACTCGACGCCGACGCGGTGATCCAGGAATCGACCATGCGATTTCTAACGCCGGTGCACGGCGAATTGCGTGCCAGCGTCGAAATTCCCGCCGCCGACGCGGTGGAGAAATTTCACCGCATGCTGGCACGCGCCGGCCGCGGACGCATCCACCTGCGCGTGGATTTGTACCACGGCAAGATCCTCGCCGCGGTTTTTGACGGCTTGTTCGCGGCGGCGACGCGCCGCTAGTCAGGAGATTACTGTGCCCGGACAACTGATCTTGGTTCGCCACGGCCAAAGCATCTGGAACCTGGAGAATCTTTTCACCGGCTGGCGCGACGTCGACTTGAGCGATCAGGGACGGGTGGAGGCGGCGCAAGCGGGGCGCGAGCTGCTGCACGACAAGCTCGAGCCTCACATTGCCTTCACTTCGGTGCTGACGCGCGCGATCCGGACACTTTGGATCATCCTCGATACCACTCAGCGCATGTGGATTCCGGTCGAGCGCAGCTGGCGCCTGAACGAACGCCACTATGGCGCTCTGCAGGGGCTCAACAAGGCACAGACGGTCGAGAAGCATGGCGAGGCGCAGGTCAAGTTATGGCGGCGCAGCTACGATGTCCCGCCTCCCCCCTTGAGCTGGGACGACCCGCAGCATCCGCGCTTCGATCCACGCTATGCGGATGTCGATCCACACTCCCTACCCGCGGCTGAATCGCTGAAGGACACTCTGTCGCGGGTGCTTCCCTTCTGGGAATCGCGCATCGTGCCGGAGTTGCGCGCCAAGAAAAATGTGCTGATTGTGGCCCACGGCAACTCGTTGCGCGCCTTGGTCAAGATGCTCGACATGATGTCCGAATCCGATATCGTGGAGTTCAATATCCCGACGGGCATCCCCATGCTGTACGAGCTCGATGAACAATTGCAGCCGGTCAGCCGCCGCTTTCTCGGCGACCCTGCCGCTCTGGCGAGCGCGCAGGAGGCCGTTCGCAAACAAACCGACAAGAAATGATGGGGAGTGGTGGCCTCGCTCGGATCATGAATCCGCGGCGACCGTCACCTTGATGCCGGACAGTGCTTCGGTAAAATCGACCTGGCAGGACAGCCGCGAGGTGGCTGGGCGATAATCCGGCAATTCAGTCAGCAATTCGAGCTCGTCGCTTTGCCGTTTCGGCAGCCGCTCGGCCCATTGTTCATCGACGTAGATGTGGCAGGTCGCGCACGAGCAAAGACCTCCGCATATCGCCGCGACGCCATAGTCGAGCTCACGCAGGATCTCCATGATCTTCAATCCGGTTCTTGCCTCGATCTCATGCTCCTTGCCATCACGATCGACCACGATCATCCGCGCCATCAAATACCTCCGATTGTGCCCAAGCGTGGCATCACTTAAGCCGAGTAGTGTGCCGGAACGCGCAGGCGCGCGTCGAGTTGTGTTGCGCGACCGGTAACCACGGATTTGGCTGAAACCTCGCCTTTGGTTGGCTGCAGACTCAGGTACAGCTCGCTCCATAGCAGGCAGATGTAATCGTACAGCCACAGCAACAGCCTGAAGCGCGTCCATTGCCGGGGTGTGGGCGCCGCTCCCAGGTATTGCGCCAGCAAATCCCGCTGTGCGTCCGCCTCGAAGTTGTGGTTGGCGCTCCACCCGGCTAAATCCCACAGCGGTTCCGAAACATGCGCGTACTCCCAGTCGAGCAAGACCAGTGACTGATCGCGCTCGATCAGATTCAGCGCGTGCAGGTCGCTGTGGCACAACACCCCGGCGACGCTTGGCAGCCTGGCAAGATCGTCGCAGCGCGACGCCGCCGTGGCGCACAGGCTTAAGTCAAGCGGGCACCCGGCGCGCGACAACGCAGCGCGGTAGCAATCCACCCACGCCAGCGGGCTCATGAGGCGCACGGGCGGCGGAACCCGCAAGTCATGGACGCGGCGCAAGACGCCGGCGATGCTGCCGATATTTGCGCAATTACGCGCTGCCTGCGGACTCCAGGAGTGTCCGTTGACCCAGCGGGAAACGAGCGCGCCGCACAGCGGATCGCAATTGAGCAGTGGCGGTGCAAGACCGGCAGCGCCGGCGGCTTGCAGAACCCGCACGTCCCACCCGAAGTCCTGGCGCAGATCGAAAGGCCGTTCGACGGCGACGCGCAATGTGTAGCTGCAGCCGTCGCGGATGACCCGATACGTGGCATTGATGAGGCCGCAGCTTACGATCTGAATCTCGGGGGTTCCCGTCCCCGGCACCAGGCTGCAGCTGAGGCGCTCGATATCAGTTCGCTGCATACGCACTTAGGCTGCGGCGCCATTCACGCATGCCGATCACGCACAAGGTCACGTAAACGCCGTAGAGCAGCATCGTCAAGTACAGATGGCGCGTGAAGTACAGGCATAGGCTCACCGCATCGATCACCAGCCACCAATGCCAGTTCTCGTACACCTTGCGCGCCACCAGGAATGTCGTGAAGACACTGGACCAGGCCAGCATCGAGTCGATGAACGGATTGGCGGCCGGGGTGAAGCGTGCCAGGAAGAATGCGTTGACGGCCGCCGCCGCGATGATCCCTGACAATGCGAGCAAGTGTCGCGGCAAGGGCCACCGGGTGACGTGAAGCGCGGCGCCGCCCCTGCCTTGCCGCCACTGCCAAAAGCCGTAGACCGCCATGGCGGCGAAGAAGGCGTTCAGCACCGACTCCATGTAGAGACGAGCCGAGAAGAACACCCAAACGTACAGAACGGAGCTCACGAAGGCCGCGAGCCAGCAACTGAGACGCTGCCCGATCGCGAGCGGCACATACGCCAGTGCCAGCGCAGCGGCCAGAAGCTCGATCCAACTCGTGTCGTGCCAGGCACTCACGAGCCGGATCGAGAGGTCGTGAATCATGTTTCGCCTGAGTCCGGCGGTGCCAGACCCGGAAGTACCTTCATCACAAAAACCAACTGCACGGGGTCCGCGGCGGAGCGGGTCATTTCTTCGGCCAAGATGCTCATGATTCGATCGAGCGGACCCCAGATTTGGGTCGCCAGGTGATTGGTTTTCACCAGCAGGCCGGCATGCGTATTCAAGCGATCGATGAATGCCTGGATGGGGGGGCGATAGCCGCCCGTCAAGGGGTACATGCTGATTTCGACGGCTGCGCGCATTAGACACCTGCTCCCTACGCCGGCATTAACCGGGTCAGGTTCAACGGGTTCGCAGTTGCATCGAGTATTCGATTTCCCGCGTCTCAGGCCTAGTTAA
>DATMKO010000486.1:0-2813 GCA_035571175.1 Steroidobacteraceae bacterium
CCGCTACCGAGGCTACGATCGCGAGCAGCAGATACGCGGCGGCGACGATCAGCGCGCCGGTCGCCATTTTGCACATCGAGCTCTGCTGGCGTCGCGCATCGGCCTCCCGCCGCCAGCGCGCAAGCAGCAGCGGCGTCATCATAATCACGAGCAGCGGATTCAAGGCCTGAAACCAGGTCATCGGTATGGTCATAAACGAGGTCGTACGTTCGATGCCTACATCCGCCCACAGCGCGACCGTGTTGCCCACCTGCTCATAGGCACCGCGAAAAACCGTGACGGCGACACCGATTGCAAACAGCAGCACGAAAGTGGAGCGCTGGCTGCGGGCGGATGCGGGCAGCGGTGCCGCTTTGCGCGCAATGCGCCCCTGATGGGGCAGATACCTGGCGCCGAACACATAAACCAAAAGGCCTGTGAGCATCCCGACTCCGGCGGCCCCGAATCCCCAATGCCAGCCGTAGAATTCCCCAAGCGTGCCGCACACCAAGGGGGCTAAAAAGCCGCCGATGTTGATGCCGACGTAGTAGACGTTGTACGCCCAGCCGCGGCGTGGATCATCGGGGCGATACAGATCATTGATCTGGCTCGGCAGACTGGGCAGGAACAGCCCATTGCCGATTGCAATGGTGGCAAGCGCTGGATAGAACAGCGGCTGAAACGTCATCATGAAATGGCCCGCGGCCATGATGCTGCCGCCGATGATCACCGCGCGCCTTTTGCCGAGCCAGCGGTCCGCGATCATGCCGCCGAAAATCGGCGTGAAGTACGCCACCGCCGTATAGATGCCGTAGATGAACGACGCTTTTTCCTGGCCAAGCAACAGCTGCTTGGTCATGTAGTAGACCAGCAGTGCACGCATGCCGTAGTAGGAGAATTGCTCCCACATCTCGGTCAAAAACAGTATTGTCAGTCCGCGCGGCTGGCCGAACCATGTCTGCTGGTTCGTATTCATGCGGGGACCGCGTGTGTTGCCCCCCACACGTTATCGCCGCTCCACGCCGTACCGTTGACGTAGGTCATGCTGGGAGTCCGGTCGTGAGCGAGGAATATGGGCCCATCCAGATCGACCACATCGCAAAGCTGTCCGAGCACGAATGCGGGAGCCATCGCCAGGCTCGTCCCCACCATGTTGCCAACCATGACCTTCAGGCCGAGACGGCGAGCCTCGCGCGCCATCGCCAGCCCTTCGGTCAACCCGCCGCACTTATCGAGCTTGATATTGACCACATCAAAGCGGCCCTTGAGTCCGGCCAGGTCGACGAAACTGAGCGCGCTCTCGTCCGCGGCGATCGGAATGCTCGATGCGTAACCCGCAAGATCGGCCTCGCGGCCTCGCTTAAGCGGCTGCTCCAGCAGCGAAACGTTCGCATCGATCAGCATGCGAAGCAGCGAATCGAGCGCCTCAATGGAGTAGCCTTGATTGGCGTCCACGCCCATCCACACCTCGGGGCGCGCCGCGCGCACCGCCTGCACGCGCGCGCTGTCGAGGGCAAGATCGCCGGTCAATTTCAACTTGAGCGCACGCGCCTGGGCGTATTTGCGCGCGCCCATCGCCATCGCCGCGGGATCGTCGGCACCGAGGGTGAAGGTCGTTACCAAGGCTTTAGGCGGCGGCAGTTCGGCGAGTTTCCACACCGGTGTCGATAAGCGCTGCGCGTCGAGTTCCCACAGTGCGCAATCCACCGCATTGCGCGCCCCTCCGGGCGGCAACAAGTCCTGAAGTGCGGCGCGATCGATTCCCGCTTCGATGACGCTGCGCACGCCTTCGATCGTGTCCTGCATCGCCGGGGCCGTATCATTCAAATAATAGACGCCTGAGGCTTCGCCGCGACCGCTGTGCAGCCCATCGTCGAGCGTCACGACGATGACTTCCTGCTCCTCGAATACAAAGCCGGAGATGCGAAATGGAGCGGCCAGACGCAGCTTCTCGACCGCAATCCTCAAGCGCAACACACGCATCAATAGTTCACCCCGAAGCCGATCAGCTTGAACGCGAATGCCACCCACAGCACGATGAAGGACGCGAGCACGAGCACGATGCTCCAAACCTTGGCGGGCCAGCGGCGGTTTCCGCTCCACACGGTCCGCAGGTTCCACAGCATCAGCGCGAAACCGCCGATGAACACGACGATTCCGAATAATTGCGCGAAGTGGATCATGGCATCGAACTTGGGGCCCAGTTTATTGAGGTCCTTGAACATCATGCCAATCGCCGTGACCCATGTGCCCAGTGCGGCGAGGATCAGGATCGCCGCAATCTTGCTCCAGCGATAGGCGCGCAGCGGCGGACCCTCGAGCGCCAGCTTCGCGCCGTAGCGGCGGCGCACAATGGCGGTGACGGGCCATAGCAGCGTCGTGGCCAGAAGGGCTGCCAAGCCCGCCGCAAGCAGCGGTAGCAGCCACGCGGCGTTCTGGTACCAGGCCGGACGTTCAAACACCATGAAGGGCGACAACTCGTCGAAGCTGAAGCGCACGGCCTTGCCGTCGACCACTTTGGCGGCGAGGCGGTAGTGGCTGCCGGTATCCCGCCAAACGAACGGAGCCGTCTCGATCCAGTGGCTCGGCTTGCCATTCAAGTTCGGGAATGGCAGCACCAGTTCGCCCTTGGCGTCGACGCTGGCCTTGGTCTGCCCGATTAAACCGACTGCCGCCACGAAATTCGACTGCGAGCCACGCGAATTGACCCAGTTGCCCTTGAGCATCGCAGCGTGCGCAGCGGCGGTCTTCGCATCGACCTTGGTTTCATGCTCGTCGACCGGGAAATAGCGATCGGCAAAATCCTGGAACAATGCGGCGCGCAAGCTGCCGGC
>DATMKO010000487.1:0-4331 GCA_035571175.1 Steroidobacteraceae bacterium
CGGCACTCCCGGCGATTGCGGCAATTGGCAGACACCGACGAAGTTATCGGGATACAAGCCGCAGACTCGATGAATCAAATCGTTGCAGGCCTGCGTCCAGCGGCGGCTGGTCGACTCGCTGCCGATATGATGAGCCATGGCCGATGCGCGCGGTGAGAAGATGGTCAGGTCGGTGCCGCGTGCGCGCTGCAATTTGAGCTGCGCGTTCTCCAGGCTGTCGCGGATCTGATCGTCGCTGATGACGCCCGCGGCGGTCAGCGGCACGTCGATGCCGGCCTTGAGCCCAGCAATTTGTTCATCGCGAAACTTTTGCAGCGCCGCGGGCGCCGTCGTGTAGTGGCCATGACAATCGATGATCATAGGTGCGTCCAGTACATGCGCGTGGGATTTTCCACCAGGATCTGCTGCCGCTGGACGGGGTCTGGGCAGATCTCCGCAAATAGATCGACCAACTCGCCGTCGTTCGGCATGTCCTTGGTGATATTGGGATGGGGCCAATCGGTGCCCCAGAGAATTCGCGCCGAATCCACCGCGATGAGAGCGCGTGCGAACGGCACCGCGTCGCGAAACGGGCGCTTACCCACGGAAACGCGTTCCGAACCACAGACTTTGACCCACGCCAAGGGGTTGTTGCGAAAAAGGTCCAGCAGCAGTTGAAACGGCCGCTGCTGCAAACCATCGGCGGCCTTGACGCGACCCATGTGGTCAATGATGAAGGGGATCTCGATTCGTGCGAGTAGCTCCTGCTGCGTCAAGATATCCTCGGCGTCGAAATGCAGCACCACGTGCCAGCCCATCGGCTTGATTCGGGCCAGTAATTTGTGAAACACGCGAAGGTCGGGTACGCCGCCCAAGTGCTTGACGAAATTGAAGCGAATGCCGCGAATTCCGCCGTCGTGCAGGCGCTGCAACTCCCGGTCGCTTACTTCATCGGCAACGCAGGCCACGCCGCGATAGGTATCGTGGCTGGAGGCGATGGCATCCAGGGTGACCTGCATCTCGGTGCCGTGGCAGCTTGCATGCACGATCACGGCGCGGGAGATGCCCAGTGTGGCGTGCAATTTGCGCAGGTTTTCCACCGGCGCATCCGGCGGCGTGTAGCTGCGGTCGGCGGCGTATGGAAATTTGCTGGCCGGACCGAACACATGGCAATGCGCATCGCACGCGCCCGGTGGCAAACGCAGAGCCGGGGTGATCGGTGCGGGATCCGGCGGCAAACAGCTCTTCAGTGGGTTCTTAGGCGAAGCACTCACTTCCTCGGCTCCTGCTGCAAGGCATTCTCGTCTGCAAAATACTTAAGGCCCGCCTTGGCCAGCGGTTCGCGCATGCCATATAGGTCCAGGCCCAATTCGCCGGCGGCCAAGCGCTTGCGAGTCGCCATTTCTTTTGCTTCCCGCGCGGCTGCGGCTGCGGCAACCGCGGCGGCGCGCAGCTTCGGCACGATCACCACACCGTCATCGTCGCCGATCACCACATCGCCGGGATTCACCAGCGCACCCGCGCACACGATCGGTGTATTGACCGAACCGACCGTGGCTTTGACGGTACCCTTGGAATGCACCGCCTTGCACCAGACCGGGAACTTCATGGCGTGGAGTTCAGCGGTGTCGCGGCAGCCCGCGTCAATGATGAGACCGCGGGCGCCGCGCGCGCGGAATGACGTGGCCAACAATTCACCGAACATACCGTCGGTGTTTTCGGCCGAGGTCCCAAGGATCGCAACGTCGCCGGGCTGCAGCAGTTCGGCGGCCACGTGCAACATCCAGTTGTCGCCGGGATGGGCAAAAATGGTAACTGCCGTGCCGCACACCTTTGCGCCGGGATAGATGGGCCGCATGTAACTTGCGAGCAGTCCGCTGCGCCCCATTGCTTCGTGCACCGTGGCGACCCCGAATTGCGCAAGTTGCGCGAGCGCAGTGGGATCGGCACGCGTGATTGATCTGATGGCGATACCCGATTGGCCGATCATCTTGAAATTCTCCGCAGCAGGCGAGTCTTAGGAAACCGGATAATCACGTATACTATCAAGGAATGATGGGTATTTCTGAGCGCCGGGAAATCCGCTCCGCAGAGGTCCTGACATGAGCCAGCAACCCGACTATGAAAGCATTCCCGGCACCTACGTGTACGATTCGCGGCGCGGCCGCGTGGGATACGCGCTGAACATGTTCTGCATGTCGCTGAACAAGGCGGAGAACCGCAAGAGCTTCAAGGAGAATGAATCCGAGTATCTCAACCGTTTCCCCTTAAGCGCCGAGCAGCGCCGCGCGGTACTTGAGCGCGACTGGCTGGGAATGCTGAAGGTCGGGGGAAATATCTACTACACCATCAAGATCGCATTCTGCGATGGTCTGACGTTTCAGGACGTGGCCGGCATGATGTCCGGGGTTCCGAAGGAGACCTACGCGAAGATGATGCTGGCGGGCGGGCGCAGCCCCGAGGGCAACCGCTACAAGGACGAGCGTAAAAAGGAGCAGACCGGTGGCTAAGATCGTCGCCGGCATCGCCACGTCCCATGTTCCCGCCATTGGTGTCGCGGTCGATCGCGGCATGACCGGCACGCCTTATTGGCAACCGCTCTTCAAAGGTTATGAGCCTGCGCGAGAATGGCTCGCGAAGCTCGCGCCCGACGTTGCCATCATCGTCTACAACGATCATGCGAACGCGCTTTCCCTGGAGATCATTCCGACTTTTTTGATCGGAGTTGCCGACAAATTTCCCATTGCCGACGAAGGGTTTGGGCCGCGTCCGGTGCCTGTGGTGCAGGGCTGCGCGCCGCTCGCCTGGCACCTCGCCGAGTCGCTGATCCTCGATGAATTCGACATGACCATCGCAAATGAAATGCCGGTCGATCACGGCCTTACCGTGCCGCTGTCCATCACCTGCGGCCAACCGCCGGCATGGCCGTTTCGGGTGATTCCGCTCTGCGTCAACGTCGTACAGTACCCGCCGCCCACCGGCGCGCGCTGCTTCAAGCTCGGACAGGCGATCCGCCGCGCGGTGGAGAAGTTCGATGATGATTTACGAGTAGTAATCTACGGAACCGGCGGCATGTCGCACCAACTGCAGGGGGAGCGCGCCGGTTTGATCAACCGCAAGTTCGACACGGCGTTTCTCGATGGCATGACCAAGGATCCCTTGGCGCTGACCAGAATCAATCACACGGAATACATGCGCGAGGCGGGCTCTGAAGGGGTCGAGATGGTGATGTGGCATGTCATGCGCGGCGCATTGGAAGAGAATGTCGCGGAAATTTATCGCCACTACCATGTGCCGGCGTCCAACACGGCGGCCGGTTTGCTGATTCTCGAGAACAGGAGCGCGGCATGAAAGTTTGCCTGGCAGGTCAGGGAGCTTTCGGGATCAAACATCTGGAAGCGATGGCAAAGATACCCGACATCCAGGTGATTTCACTGGCGGGATCGAGCAAGGAATCCGCCCGCGAGGTGGCCACGCAATGGAAGATACCCCATTGGACCGGAAACCTGGCCGAGAGTCTGGCGCTGCCCGGGCTGGACGCGGTCATTTTGAGCACACCCACCCAATTGCACGCCGCGCAGGGTGAACAATGCATGCGCGCCGGCAAGCACGTCATGATCGAAATTCCCATGGCCGACTCGCTTGCCGATTCGGAACGCTTGGTGCGCGTGCAATCGGAAACCGGCGTCATCGCGATGGCCGGGCACACGCGCCGCTTCAATCCCAGTCATCAATGGATTCACAAGAAGGTTGTCAACGGCGAACTGAAGGTTTTGCAGATGGACGTGCAGACTTACTTTTTTCGCCGCACCAACACCAATGCATTGGGAAAGCCGCGCAGCTGGACCGACCATCTGCTGTGGCATCACGCCTGCCACACCGTGGACTTGTTTGCCTATCAAACCGGCGAGAACGCGTCCCGGACCTTTGCGCTTGAAGGACCGAAGCACCCGGCTTTGGGGATTGCGATGGACATGAGTATCGGCTTGAAGGTCGCATCGGGGGCGATATGTACACTGTCACTGTCCTTCAACAACGACGGACCCTTGGGCACGTTTTTCCGCTACATCTGCGACAACGGCACCTACATCGCGCGCTATGATGAGCTGCTGAACGGCAAGAGCGAGCCCATCGACGTGTCGAAGGTGGACGTTTCGATGAACGGCATCGAACTACAAGATCGCGAGTTCTTCGCCGCCATTCGCGAGGCGCGCGAGCCCAACGCCAGCTTGACGCAATGCCTGCCGGCCATGAAAACCTTGGACCGCCTCGAAAAACAGCTGCTGCGCACCGATTAGCCGGCGATTATTGCTGCCTAGGTGCCAGCCACGTCAGCGCCGGAATGTCAGCTG
>DATMKO010000488.1:0-10325 GCA_035571175.1 Steroidobacteraceae bacterium
CGGCGACTTCATTCCCAAATGCTGGAGACTTTTTCACCTCTGACAAGTTGCTTAACCGCGCGATACGAGTTCCTGAAAATCGGCGGCAGCAAAGTCCGCACCATCGAGCGATAAATGCGCGAGGGTCTGATTCGCACCTTATTGTCCTGAGAAATGTGAAAAAGCGTTGAGTGCACCTCTTCCGCCGCATTCCAGGTGTTCGTGTAGTAATAAAGAGCGATCGACATGCGCTCAATGCCCTGGGGTGTCGCAAGCGGCAGCGGGTGGCCGTGCAGGGACTCATTTGTCGTGGAGAACACGACGCAGCGATTGAATATCGGCGGGACCGCAGTTACCCGCGACATGGATGCGCGTTCCCAAAGTTCCAGATTGCCGTTGTACGAGGGTTGCCAGTCCTTGTTGAGATACAAAAGCAGATTCAGGCGCCGCTCGAGGTTGTAGCGCCTCAGATGATTGAAATCGGTGTGGACCTCAAGATAGCCACCCGACTGAATCTTGTGCAAACCACCGCCAAAATACGACGGGTCCGTGAGCAATCCGCTGATACCCGTAAGCTTCTCAAGGTAACTGACAAATGCGCCGGAGTTGAGGAAATTGATCAGTCGGGCGGTCTCCGGACCTACCGCATCCGGCTTAAAGGCATATTTATTGTGATCGGTCTTGCGATCGACGAATTTCTCGTAGTATTCGCTGCGCCGCACGGCAGCCGCTTCTTGGCGCACCTGTTCCAATATTTCCGGATCGATGAAGTCATCGAGAACGATGTGAGGCCACGGCTTGTTCTGCGTGTAGGTGTCGCAGAGTTTTTGCCCCTCGGATGCGAGCGTTGATTGATCGCAGCTATACTTGATCATGTGGAGGCCGATTTTAGCAAAGAACGGTCCCTGTAGCTGTAAGCGTGGCAAGACACCGGTACCCGCGGCGGCGTAAAATTCCCTTGGAGCGGTTGGTACGCGCGATGACACGAAGGCGAATGTCGCCAGTGGGAACCGGCTTCTGCCTGCAGCGCTGCGTGGCAGGAGCACTGTGCGCTCTTCTTCTCCTGTCCGGGTCGTCGCGGCCAGCATCCGCGCCGGATGAGAAGCCTCTCACCGCGATCCTGATCATCGCGCGAAACGCCTTGCCCGATTCCATGTTCGCGGACTCGATTGTGCTCGTGATGAACAATCTTGGTCCCGCCCCAGTCGGCATCATCATCAACCGGCCGATGCCGATATCTGTGCCGGGTCTGTTTCCTGATCTCAAGCGCCTCGCGCAGGTGCGCGATAAGGTGTACTTCGGCGGCCCGGTTGACTTCGGGTCCGTCTGGTTTGTATTTCGCGCCGCCGCGCCGCCCGAGCATGCGATCCAGATTCTCGACAACGTCTACTTGAGCGCGGACCAGCAATTGCTGCTCAAGCTGCTTGGCCGCGACAAGCCCATGGATGGTCTGCGGATCTTCGTCGGCCATGCCGGCTGGGCACCGGGTCAGCTCGAGGCCGAGATCGATCGGCGCGACTGGACGCTGAAACGCGCCGAGGCGGATGCAATCTTCAGCGGCAGGTCCGAGCGCCCCTGGCCCGCGCCGCAGGACCCAAAGCCCAGCATTTAGCGACCGCGTTTGGGCATGGCAAAACAGCGGAATCCGGGTATAGGATCAGTCTAACTCCGGTCACGCCGGAAACAGGAACCACGACATGCCGAAGCGAATCGATCTAGAAGCCGTGCCGGTGCACCGGGGAAGCGCATATCCGTCGCCTTTTGACCTGCCCTGTGCGACTCGTGCACGGCAGCGCTTAGGTGAAGCCGCGGGTTTAACCGACTTCGGGGTGAACTTGATGCGTCTACAACCCGGGGGTTGGTCGAGCCAGCGGCATTGGCACAGTGCGGAAGATGAGTTTGTGTTTGTCGTGGAGGGAGAAGTGGTGCTGGTGACGGATTCCGGTGAGGAGAGACTGCGTGCCGGCGATAGCGCCGGATTCAAGGCGGGGGTCAAGGATGGGCACCACCTGCAGAATCGATCGCAGCGCGATGCCGTCATTCTCGAGATTGGATCGCGCAAGCCCGATGATGAGGGCGAGTATTCGGACATCGATATGTGTTTCACGAGGCGCAGCGATTCAACGTTTTCGCGTAAGAACGGCACACCGTATCCGAAGCGATAGACGGGAGCCTGACGGGCTGCCGCGAAACTTGCGGACCGGCTGGCGCACAGGATCTCGACCGGCGATTTATTTGTCGCTACTAAGCGACGAGTGCGCTGTCAACGAACCCTCGTACACTGCGTTGTTTGCGCCTGGCGGGCTCGCGATGCAAAACGCGTCTCATTGCGCAAGCTTTGCAACGCATTCAAAAGGAGTAAAATATACAACATGTTGTACGCCATTCTTCGCGGGATTCCGCTGCGATTACCATCCACCTGGTCGAGTCGCGTTGTAATTGCAGTCGCGATGTCGGCCCTGATTGCGGGCTGCAACAACAACTACAGCTCCGCCTGCTTCGGATACACCTGCAGCGGCGTGCCCACCGAGTATTCCTTCGGCGTCGTCGGCGCTAACTTCACCGCGGCCAATGGAGCCGGTGCCGCGGATGTCATCGCCCTCAGCACGGTTCAGCCACCCGCAAGCAACACACCGTCGAATCTAAAGACCTACCTATCGACCGGCGCCGGTATGTTCGCGGCGCCGACCCTGACACCAGCCGGCAACAATCCCCTATACCTGGCAAGTGCCGACCTGAATGGCGATGGTTTCACGGATGTGGTTTCCGCGAGCTACTTCGACGGCGCGCTGGCTATCTTCTTCAACAACAAGGCGACTCCCGGAACCTTT
Organism: Steroidobacteraceae bacterium; assembly: GCA_035571175.1. Classification (GTDB taxonomy): domain Bacteria; phylum Pseudomonadota; class Gammaproteobacteria; order Steroidobacterales; family Steroidobacteraceae; genus Bog-1198. Next base: position 2,811 of record DATMKO010000488.1, read on the forward strand.
AACCCCGCGGTCTTTCTGAACAGTCCGGGTGCATCGCAGGTTGCGATCGCGGACATGAACGGCGACGGCTTGCCCGACTTGGTGTCCGCCGATTTCAACGTCTCTTTGTTCTTGCAATCCTCCCCCGGGACCTTCGCCGCGCCGATCAATCTATATAACGGCGGCGCCAATTGGGTTGCGCTCGGGGATCTCAACCACGATGGCGCGATGGACGTAGCACTCACGGATGCTGTCGGTGTGAAGGTACTGTTTCAAGTCGGCGCCGCGGCTGTGCCGGCGTTCGCCGCCCCGGTCAGCGTCTTTACCCAGACCGCGAATCAGAATGTGCTCGGGGCAAACATCATCGCCATCGCCGACGTCAATGGCGATGGATACAACGATCTGGTGATCACGGATCCGGGCCCGACGGGCGGGATGTCTCCGACGGTGAACATACTGCTGCAGGACTCCACACATCCCGGCACCTTCCTGCCGGCCGTCGCTTACGCCATTGCCACGCAGGATCTGCCCCAGTCCATCATCGTCACCAATCTCACGGGAGCGGCGGGCGCGCTCGACATCGTCATCGGCGGACAAAGTACCGTCACCGTGCTGCTGCACGATCCGGCGAATCCGGGCAAGTTCTTGCCGGCGAGCTTTTATGCTGCGCCGGGCGCAAACGAGATCGCCGTGGCGGACATCAACGGCGACGGCAAGCCCGACATTGTGACCAGCAGCGGCGTGACTCACTCGATACAAGGCGGCGTGGTGACGAATAATCCCGGTGTCCTGCTGCAGACCACCACGGGGGTCTTTGGACCGCTGCAAGATCTTCCCTAAACGGCGCGAGCAGCGCGCAAAATGGACGCGGCGCAGCATACCGTGTATAGTCCGCGCAGCTTAAATGAGGTTGGTGCTCGGTCAGCGCCACCTTGAGCTCTTGGTCCGTCTTGAGGCGCACTTCGTTTTTTTTACCCTCCTCGCTAGACCGCTGCGGAAAATATTTCCGTCGTGCGAGTCCAAATTTTCAAAAGGTTTAATAATGTCATTTTCCGATCTCGGGCTATTGCCCGAATTATTGCGTGCCGTTGCCGATAAGGGCTACGACACACCGTCCCCCATTCAAATTCAAGCGATTCCTGCGGTGCTTGCCGGCCGCGACGTTTTGGCCGGCGCGCAAACCGGCACCGGCAAAACCGCCGGCTTCGTGTTGCCCATTCTGCAGCGCCTGACTGCGGATGTTGCGCACGGCGCCAGCCGGGCGCCGCGTGCGCTGGTGCTGACGCCGACCCGCGAACTTGCCGCACAGGTTGCGCAAAGTGCGCGCGACTATGGCAAGCACCTGCCGCTTCGCACCTATCAGGTGTTCGGCGGAGTCAGTATCAATCCGCAGATGACCGCACTGCGCGGCGGCTGCGACATCCTGGTCGCCACGCCCGGGCGTCTGCTGGATCTTGCGCAGCAGCGCGCGGTGGATCTTTCCAAGGTGCAGGTACTGGTGCTCGACGAAGCCGACCGCATGCTCGACATGGGATTCATTCCCGACATTCGCCGCATCATCAAATTGCTGCCGCAGAAGCGCCAGAACCTGCTGTTTTCTGCCACCTACTCCGACGATATTCGCAGTCTGGCGGAGCGGCTGTTGCACAATCCTCTGTCGGTCCAGGTTGCGCCGCGCAATGCGCCCATCGAGTTGGTTGAACAGCGCGCGTATCGCGTCCAGAAGGAACAGAAGCGGCACTTACTGGTGCATCTGATTCAAGAAGGTCAATGGCGCCAAGTGCTGATCTTTACGCGCACCAAGCACGGCGCGAATCGTCTGACGCAGCAGTTGCAGGGCGCCGGCATCGAAGCCGCCGCCATCCACGGAAACAAGAGTCAGGCGGCCCGCGTGAAGGCGCTCGACATGTTCAAGCGCGGTCAGGTCACGTGCCTGGTGGCCACCGATGTCGCGGCGCGTGGTCTTGACATCAAGGAGCTTCCGCAAGTGGTCAACTATGAGTTGCCCAACGTGCCTGAAGACTATGTGCATCGCATCGGCCGCACCGGCCGGGCCGGTTGCGCGGGTGAGGCGGTATCATTGGTGTCTTCCGATGAATCCGGCTTGTTGCGCGACATCGAGCGGGTTCTGCGCCGAAGTATCCCGACGCTTCCGACCCCGGCATTCAAGATTGTCGAGTCCGCGGCACCCGCGGCTTCGCAGCACGACCGACAGGGTCAGGCTCAGAGCCGGCATCGCGGCCAGAGTCATCATGGCGGTCAGGGGCATCACGGCAGCCAAGGTCAGCATGGCGGCGGCGCGCGCCGAGAAGCGGGCTCCGATCGCCGCGATTCGCGCCGTCCGCCGAGTTCGGGGACGCGAAGCTTCGCACCCGCGCAGCGCGGCCGGTTCCGCTAGGACAGCTTCGGAGCTAATTCGCGCAGATACTTCGCAAAGCCGGCGCCCAAGCTTGGATGCTTCAGTGCGTACTCCACTGTCGCCTGTAGGTATCCAAGCTTGTTGCCGCAGTCGTAGCGCTTACCCTCGAATTCAAACGCAAACACGGCTTCCCGCTGCATGAGGCGGGCGATGCCGTCGGTGAGCTGAATTTCGCCGCCCGCGCCCTTGCCGATTTTGGCCAGATCATCGAAGACCGAACCGGTAAGCAAGTAACGCCCTACCACGGCCAATGTCGAAGCAGCCTGGGCCGGCTTTGGCTTCTCGACAATGTGCGACATTTTGCCCACGCGCGGCGCGATGCTGCGCTCCAAAGTCACGATTCCATATTTGTCGGTGTCCTGCTTGGGGACGTTCTGCACGCCGAGTACGCTGCACTGATGCTCATTGAATACCTCAACCATCTGCTTGAGACACGGCACTTTCGCATCGATCAAATCATCCGCGAGATGCACCATGAATGGCGCATCGCCGACCACCGGCCGCGCGCACAGCACCGCATGCCCCAACCCCAGCGGCGCGGGTTGGCGGATGTATACGCAGGAGGCCCAGCTCGGCAGGATGCCTCTTAAGGTATCAAGCAGCTCTTCTTTGCCCTGCGCTTGCAGCACCGCCTCGAGTTCCAGGTTGGAGTCGAAATGATCCTCGATCGCGCGCTTCGAGCTGCCGGTAATGAACACCAGGGTATCGGCACCGGCGGACAGCGCTTCATCCACCGCGTATTGAATGAGCGGCTTATCGACGATCGGCAGCATTTCCTTGGGGCTTGCCTTGGTGACGGGAAGGAATCTGGTGCCGCGCCCCGCGACCGGAAATACGACTACTTTTACTGGGTGTGCCATAGGCAAATGATAACGGATTACGTGCCGAGGTGCCGTCGGTCTCGGTCCTACACGCTAGCGCAATTTGACGATTGCGTATGCCTCGAAGCTATCCCACGAATGACAAGCCGGGCAATGCCAATAAAAGCTGCGGCCGGAAAATCCGCATTCATTGCACCGATATTTTTCCGCCTGCGCCAACAGCGCGCCAATTTCCAGCGCAAGGCGTTCTGGCGGCGCCGGCGCGCCCTGCCACACGGCTTGCAAAGCGGCGTCCTGCGAAAACACCTTTTCTATGGAAGCCCGCAGCGGCGCTGCTGAACCCAAGCCGGCGGCGATCGCCGCAAATACCAGGCGCTTCAGCTCGCTCAGATCCCGCGAGCCGGCCTGCTGCACGAGTTCGGCAAGTATCGCGTCGCGCTGCTCATGTCCGACCAGCTTGAGCAAGTGCGGCAATTCCTCTTGCAGCAGGGTCGGCGATTCGGTGAGTGCCTGCCGCAACTGCCGCACGGCGAGATCCGGCTGCGCTTCCCGCTCGGCTATCTGCGCGCCCAAGAGCGCAGCGCGCGGAAACGGCGTGGCCTCCTCGCGAGCATCGCGCAGCAGCGCTCGAGCATTGTCAATCTCGCCGCGCTCGATCGCGAGGCTGGCCAGTTCACATAGATAGTGCGCGGCGACCGTGCGCGCAGGCGCGGCCTTGATGCGCGCCAGTTGCCGATATGTACCCAGCGCCTGCTGCCAGTCGTGCTGCCGCTCATAGACGCCGCGCAGCGCATCGAGCGCGCTAACGCGCAATCGCGCCACTTCGCTCACCTGTTGAAACAGCCCTTCAGCCCGGTCGAGCACCCCGGCGCGCAGGTAGTCCTGCGCCAGCGCGAGCAGCGCCTGCTCCCGGTGTTCTGATGCCAATTCTTCGCGCGCCAGCAAATTCTGGTGAATCCGGATCGCGCGCTCTACCTCGCCGCGCCGCCGATACAGCGCACCGAGCGCAAAGTGCGTCTCAATCGTGTCGGCATTGGTGTCCATCAGTTTTAGGAACATGTCGAGCGCCCGATCGGGCTGCTCGGTCACGAGGTAGTCGAGCCCCGTCAGATAATCAGGATGCAGATTGCTCGAAGATCCCGGCCAACGCCTGCCCCAGCCGAAGTGTCCCGCCAGAATTCCGAGCACCAGCGCCGCCAGCACCAAAGCCCATGTCAGCAGCGGGAGGTCGGACACGCGCCCGGTCCTTGAGACGAGCTAATCGCGGATCGGCTGATCCGCACCGTCGTTGACGCGCTCGCGCAGGTCCTTGCCCGGTTTGAAGTGCGGCACATGCTTGCCGGCCAGAGCGACGGCTTCGCCGGTTTTCGGATTTCGGCCTTGTCTTGGCGGCCGAAAATGCAGCGAGAAGCTGCCAAAACCACGTATTTCGATGCGTTCGCCGGTCGCCAACGCATCGCTCATGATTTCCAGGAGTTGTTTAACGGCCAGTTCGACATCCTTTGCCGGCAAATGCTTCTGCTTGGCCGAAATGATCTCAATGAGTTCCGATTTCGTCATTATCGATCCGTGGGCATCACTAGTCATACTTTTAAGAGGGCGGGCGCAGCGAGGCGCTGCGCCCGCCTTTGCCTTCAATCCTGGCCGGAGATTTGTTCTTTCAAAAGATCTCCCAAGCTGGTACCGGTCGGCGAATCAGTGCGGTAGTTCTGCATCGCCTCTTGTTCCTCATGGATGTCCTTCGCCTTGATCGACAGCGAGATGCTGCGGCCCTTGCGATCCACGCCGGTGAATTTGGCTTCGACCTCGTCGCCAACTTTGAGCAACAAGCGGGCATCTTCGACGCGATCCCTTGATAGCTCCGAGGCTCGCAGCTGGCCATCGACTCCGTTGCCGAGATCGATGATGGCGCCCTTGGCATCCACTTCGCGCACCACGCCTTTCACGACGCTGCCCTTCGGATGTTCGGCGATATAGGCCGAGAAGGGATCCTTGGCGAGCTGTTTTATTCCCAAGCTGATGCGTTCGCGCTCCGGATCGATCGACAGCACCATGGCGTCGACCTGCTGCGCCTTTTGATAGCTGCGCACCGCCTCTTCACCAGGCATGTCCCATGAGATGTCCGACAGATGTACGAGTCCGTCGATTCCGCCGGCGAGACCTATGAATATGCCGAAATCCGTGATCGATTTGATCTGGCCGCTGACCTTGTCGCCGCGGTTGTAGTTATCGGCGAATTCCTTCCACGGATTGGCCTTGCACTGCTTCACGCCCAGGCTGATGCGGCGACGCTCCTCGTCGATATCCAGCACCATGACCTCGACTTCCTGGCCGACATGCACGACCTTGGCTGGATTGACGTTCTTGTTGGTCCAGTCCATTTCAGAAACGTGCACCAAACCCTCCACGCCCTCTTCAATTTCCACGAAGCAGCCGTAGTCCGCGATGTTGGTGACCTTGCCGAACAGGCGGGTATTCGCCGGATAACGCCGCGCAATGTTCTGCCAAGGGTCGGCACCCAGCTGCTTCAAGCCCAATGACACACGCTGACGCTCGCGGTCGAACTTCAGAATCCGGACATCGATCTCTTCGCCGACTTTGACCACCTCGGACGGATGCTTGACGCGCTTCCAGGCCATGTCGGTGATGTGCAGCAGTCCATCAATGCCGCCAAGATCGACGAATGCGCCGTAATCGGTGAGGTTCTTCACCACACCCTTGACTGCAGCGCCCTCCTGCAAATTGTCGAGCAGCGCAGAGCGCTCGGCGCTGTATTCCTGCTCAACGACTGCGCGCCGCGATACCACCACGTTGTTGCGCTTCTGGTCGAGCTTGATGACTTTGAATTCGAGCGGCTTGTTCTCCAGATACGATGGATCGCGCACCGGGCGAACATCCACCAAGGAGCCCGGCAAGAATGCGCGGACGTTGTCGATCTCGACGGTGAAACCGCCCTTGACCCGGCCGGTAATGATGCCGATGACGACCTCTTGCTTCTCGAAGGCGGTTTCCAGGCGCGTCCAGGTTCTGGCGCGCTTCGCCTTCTCGCGCGATAGCCGGGTCTCTCCGGAACCGTCCTCGACGCTGTCCAGGGCGACTTCGACGGTCTCCCCGACTGCAACTTCGATCTCGCCTTTTTCGTTTTTGAATTGATCGGAGGGAATGACCGCTTCGGATTTCAATCCGACATTGACGATGACGTAGTCCTGGCCAACTTCGACGATCAATCCATTGAGGATGGTGCCAGGACGAATGCGCTGGCTCGCAATGCTTTGTTCAAACAGTTCCGCAAAACTTTCTGTCATGTTCTCTCTTACTGAAGCCCAGACACCGTTCCCGCGTGCCTAAAGGGGTTACCACAAAAAGGCTTTCGTTCCTTGAATAGCCACCTAAATCGACAGATGCTCGCGGGCTATCTCCAGCACGCGCCCGATCACCGCATCGACGGACATGCCCGTCGTATCCAACGTATGGGCGTCGGCGCTTGCGACAAGAGGCGAAATCGCGCGGCTCATATCGCGCCGATCCCGCTCCGCTATCTCCAGCGAAAGGGCGGCAAGGTTAGCAGCAACCCCCTTTTCTTTCAACTGCTTATAGCGTCTGAGGGCTCTTTCTGCGGGGCTCGCGGTGAGGAAGATCTTCACCTCCGCCCCCGGGAATACCACCGTGCCCATATCGCGGCCGTCGGCCACCAAACCGGGAGGGACGGCAAACCGGCGTTGGCGTTCCAAAAGGGCCGCGCGGACCCCGGGTAGCGCCGCGACCTTGGAGGCGTCGCTGCCGGCCTCCTCGGTACGAATCGCCCCCGTTACCTCTTGGCCCTCGAGGCATACGACTTCCTCTCCGGACTTGGCAGAGCCGAACCGTATGTCAAATTGACCGGCCAAGCGCGCAAGCGCCGGCTCGTCATCGAGACTGAGAGCGGCGCGGCGTCCCGCCAGGGCCACCAATCGATACAGCGCACCACTATCGAGCAGGGACCATCCCAAAGCCCTGGCGACGGCACGGCTGACGGTCCCTTTGCCCGATCCCGAGGGTCCATCGATGGTAATGACGGGCACGCGGCTCACTTGGGCACCCCGCTCACTTGGGCACCCCGCTCACTTGGGGTCCCTTATCGGCGACTCACGTATGGCCAACCCCACCGAACGGGCCAACGGCACAAACCCCGGAAACGACGTGGCGACATTGGCCACATCCAAGATCTTAATCGGCTCTGCGGCGCGCAGGCTCGCAATGCTGAAAGACATGGCGATGCGATGATCGCCGAAACTGTGCACGGTTCCTCCGGAGAAT
>DATMKO010000489.1:0-5162 GCA_035571175.1 Steroidobacteraceae bacterium
TCGTCATCCTCGATCGACTGCGCGAAATGGTGCGCCTGGCCGCGGGCTTGGGCGACAGCGGTCGGCTGGATGACGCCGCCACGGATCGCGCATTGCGCTGTCTCGAACGATTCGGACAACGGCTGCGCGCCATGCGCGCCGACGGCGTGCGTGTGGTGGGCACGAATGCGCTGCGCCGGGCCAGGCGCAAGCGTTGGTTCCTGGAGCGCGCGCGCGCCGCGCTCGGCCATCCCATAGAAATCATCTCGGGGCTTGAAGAGGCGCGTCTGATCTACTCGGGGGTGGCGCATACCAGCCCGATGAGTCCGGACAAGCGGCTGGTCATCGATATCGGCGGCGGCTCCACTGAAGCTGTGATCGGACAGGGTTTCGAACCGCTGCTGCTGGAGAGCCTTTCGGTGGGCTGTGTGGGTTTGAGCGCCATCTGTTTCGACGACGGCCGGATATCGGCGAAGCGCCTCGAGCGCGCCCGCACCGCTGTCCGGCTCGAACTCGAGCCCATCCAAGAAGCATACCGCAAGCTAGGCTGGCTGCAGGCGTTCGGCAGCTCCGGTACCGTGCGCGTCATTGGCGATGCATTGCGCAGTCTCAATCCCGAAGCGCCGCATATCACGCTCGATAATCTATATGCATTGGCGGAGCGCGTGATTGCAGCCGGTCATGTGGACGAACTCGATCTACCCGACGTTGATGCCGAGCGCGCGCCGGTGTTCCCCGCGGGCCTCGCGATCCTGCTGGAAGTGGTCGAGAACTTCGGCATCGATCGCGTTCGAGTAGCCGAGGGCGCGATGCGCGAGGGGCTGCTGTACGATCTCATGGGGCGCTTCACCAATGAGGATGCGCGCGTGCGCAGCGTGCGCGCCATGGAAAAGCGCTATCACATCGATGTCGATCAGGCGGAACGCGTCGAATTGACGGCGGTTGCGCTGCTCGAGCAGGTTGAATCCGAATGGGGGTTGGAAGACCCGCTGGCGGAGTTGGTGCTGCGCTGGGCGGCGCGTCTGCACGAAACCGGCCTCGACATCGCGCACTCCAAATACCATCGTCACAGCGCTTACCTGGTCGAGAACGCCGACATGCCGGGCTTTCCTCGCGAGGAGCAGCAGCTGCTGGCGGCGATGGTCGGTGGCCATCGGCGCCAGCTGTCCTTCGAGTCGCTCGAGGATTTGCTGCCGCCGTGGGATCGGCTTGCCGAGTATCTGATCGTGCTGCTGCGCCTCGCGGTACTGCTGCATCGGGGCCGCAGCCCGCAACCGCTGCCGGAGGTCCGCTTGAGCGCCAAGGGCCGCACCCTGACAATGGATCTGCCGCCGCGCTGGATGAAAGAACATCCGCTCACGCTCGAAGATCTGCAGCAGGAGCAGCTGTATCTGAAAGACGCGGGCTTTCGACTCAACATCGTCCAGGCCTAGGCAATCGCCTGGCCGCTTTCAAACTGGCGTCTTCGGTTGGCGCCTTTTCCTAGGCTTCGGCGAGCGCCACCCGCTCACCGTGCAAATTCATCAAGCGCGCCTGCGCCGACACCTTCCCCTCGCCGGCCGCGCGCGTATATTGGCCGTCGGCATCCAGCACCCATGCCTGCACGTCGTCCTCCAGATACAGCTTCAGATCCTCGATGACGCGTGCCTGCAGCTCCGCGGACTCGATTGGGAATGCCACCTCGATGCGGCGGAACAGATTCCGGTCCATCCAATCGGCGCTGGCGCAGTAGATTTCGCGGGCTCCCGCATTCTCGAAGCAATAAACCCGGGAATGCTCCAGGAAGCGCCCGACGATGGAGCGTACGCGAATCCGATCCGAGACGCCGCGAACGCCGGGCCGCAGACAACAGACACCGCGAATGATGAGATCGATCTCCACGCCGGCGCGCGAGGCGCGATACAGCGCCTGAATCACGGTGGGCTCGGTGAGCGCGTTGAGTTTGGCGATGATGCGTGCCGGGCGGCCTGCTCGCGCCTGCTCGGTCTCGCGGTCGATCTTGGCGATGATGGCATGGTGCAGACTGAAGGGCGCATGCAGCAATTTGCGCAATTTCGGCACCTGGGTGAGGCCGGTCAACTGCAGGAATATCTGGTGAATATCCTCGCCCATGGACTCATCGGCGGTCAGTAGTCCGTAATCCGTGTAGAGCCGCGCCGTCTTGGTGTGATAGTTGCCCGTACCCAGATGGCAGTAGCGCCGCAGACCCTTTTCTTCGCGCCGCACCACCATGACGAGCTTGGCGTGCGTCTTGAAGCCGAATACGCCGTACATGACGTGCGCGCCGGCCTCTTGCAGCTTGGTCGCGAGTTCAATATTGGCTTCTTCGTCAAAGCGCGCGCGCAGCTCGATGATGACGGTGACGTCCTTGCCGGCTGCCGCTGCGTCGACCAGCGCGCCGACGATGGTGGAATCGCTGCCGACGCGATACAGGGTCTGTTTGATGGCGAGCACCTGAGGATCGCTCGCTGCCTGTCTGATGAAATCGGTCACAGGCGCAAATCCTTGATACGGGTGGTGCAAGAGCACATCCGTGGCGCGCAAGGTGGAGAACAGATCGCCGGCTTTTAGCCGGTCGGGAACACTCGGCGCGAATGCCGGGTACTTCAGTTCCGCGCGATCCACCAGATCGTATACCGCCATCAGGCGATTCACGTTCACGGGTCCGGATACCTTGTACAGATCCTCGGCGGTCAGTCCAAATTGCTCCAACAGATAGGCCAGGATTTCATCCGGGCAATCGTGCGCGGTCTCCAAGCGCACCGCGTCGCCGTAGCGGCGCGAAGCCAGCTCGCCCTCGACCGCGCGCAGCAAATCGTCGACTTCCTCCTGCTCGACGAACAAATCGCTGTTGCGAGTGACACGGAATTGGTAGCAGCCGCGCATGCGCATGCCGGCGAACAGTTTTGATACGAAGGCCTCGACAATGGTGCCCAAGAACACGAAGTGCCGGCTGCCGAGTTCATCCGGCAACTTGATGAGGCGCGGCAAGGAACGCGGCGCCTGGACCACGGCAAGACCGCTGTTGCGCCCGAATCCGTCTTCGCCTTCGACGACGATCGCGAAATTCAAGCTCTTGTTGAGTATCTTCGGAAAAGGTCGCGCCGGATCCAACGCCAGCGGGCTCAACACCGGCTCCACCTCGCGAGCGAAATATTCTGCAATCCAAACCGCCTGAGCGTCGGTCCAGGTTTCCGGCTCGACGAACACCACGCCGTTCATCGCGAGTTCCGGCATGAGTACATCGTTCAATAGCTGGTATTGTTCGTCCACCAAGAGCACGGCTTGAACGCGAATCGCGCGCAATTGCTCCGGCACCGACAATCCATCGGGCCCTCCTTGAATCGCGCCGGCCTCGAGCAGTTCCTTGAGGCTGGCCACCCTGATCTCGAAAAATTCGTCGAGAATCGCACACGAAATGCACAAGAATTTGACCCGTTCGAGCAGCGGGATCCTTTTGTCCCTGGCCTGCTCCAAGACGCGCTGATTGAACTCCAGGAACGAGAGTTCACGATTGAAATACAGCTGCGGTAGTTGCAGGTCGGTGTCGTTCATGTCTTCGAGTGTGGCGTTCGACCGTACAGTTTAGATTCAGTAGACCGAAGGATTCGAGCGCAAATCGCCGGGAGGCGCGGTCGCAGCCGGGCCATTGTTGGCGCCACCGCCGGCAGTGCCAGGAACGGCGGCCACCGCAGGCGCAGGGAGGGTAGCGGCCGCATCGCCCGACTGCGGCGACAAGCTCGCGAGCAGCGGCGCCGCCATCGCATGAAATCTTTGCAGGGCGTCCGCACGAAGGGGTTCAGCCCCGGGCAATCCCACCGTCTGCGGATTCCGGTGTACGCCGTTCATGAGGTACTCATAGTGCAGGTGCGGACCGGTGGCGAGCCCTGTCATTCCTACATAGCCGATTACGTCGCCCTGCTGCACGCGCGTGCCTACACGAATGGTTCGTGCAAAGCGCGACATGTGGCCGTAGAGCGTCGATATGTTGCCGCCATGGGCGAGCAGCACTGCATTGCCATACCCGCCGCGCCACCCTGCAAAACTGACATGGCCGTCGCCTGCCGCATGCACCGGGGTACCGGTTGGCGCCGCGTAGTCGGTGCCCATGTGGCCGCGAATGGTATTCAAGATTGGATGCATGCGGTGCGGATTGAACGCCGAACTGACGCGCGTGAAATCGAGCGGCGCCCGCAGGAACGCCTTGCGCATTGCCGCGCCGCCCGGCGTGTAATAGCCGGCGTTGCCGTTGTCCGACACGAACCGCACGGCGCGATACAGCTTGCCGTTATTCACGAATTCGGCGGCCAGCACCTCGCCGTCGCGAAGGTATTTCCCATCCTGATAGATCTGCTCGTACACGGCGGTGAATCGATCGCCCTCGCGGATGTCGAGCACGAAATCGATGTCCCAGGCGAAGACATTGGCGAGTTTGAGCGCCACCGGGTCCGAGATGTTGGCCGCTTCGGCGGCCTGAAACAAAGAGGAATCAATCGTGGCGGTCGCGGTGCGCAGGCGCGTTTCCACCGGGTTGTCGATCAGCTTCGCTTCGAATCCCGCATCCTGGCGAACGATATCGAGGGTTTGGGTCTCGCTCACCTTGCGCGTGAGTTCCTGGATATCCCCCGCCGTATGCGTGACCCTGATAGCGTCGCCCGGCTTCAAGAAATCCAAGCTTTGACGGATGCCCGGCAAATGCCGGATGGTGGCTAAGTCTCCCAGATTGAGAGTTAGGCGGCGAAATACCGCGTCCAGCGTGTCATTCCTGCCGATAACCACCTCCACGATGGAAGCCATGCTGGCTTGCTGCACCACCGGAGCGGGGGGCGAGACAACGGCGGCTGCCGTTGGCGGCGTCGCCGGATCTGCCGAAATGGGCTGAGAGCCATCATGAGTGAGCGGCGATAAGATCAGCGCGGCGACAACCACGGCTCCACAGCCGGCCAGGCGTGCAATCAATGTTTTGATTCGTGAAGGATTATCCGACGGCCCAAGGTTGTTGCGATGCACCAGTAAGGTCCTAGCAAAACGGGTAGGCTAGCCGCCGACTTAGGCTGGGTCAATTGAATTGGCCCGCAGTTTGCAAAGGTTAACCCCATTTGCCCCGGTGCAACGCTTCAATCCGAGTGTTCAATCATCGGAGCGAAAATGAAGCGCCTGTGTTTATCCGCCGTCTTGCTGAC
>DATMKO010000490.1:0-2478 GCA_035571175.1 Steroidobacteraceae bacterium
TCAACCGTAACGGCTTACATTTTCATCCGCCGCCGGCGCATCGATTTGCATCGTGCTTGGATGCTGCGCAGCTATGGCCTGACATTCGCAGCCGTGACGCTGCGCATCTGGCTGCCCTTGAGTCAGGTCGCGGGCCTGCCGTTCCTGCCAAGCTATCAGGCAATCGCGTGGCTGTGCTGGGTTCCCAATCTGGTCGTGGTTGAATGGTTCGTATTGAGTCGGGCAAGCGTATAAAAACAAGCGAGGATGGCGATGTACACATTCAATCGTAGAGATTTCATGGCAATGACCGGTGCCGGTTTTGCCGGCGCCGCGATTCCACGTTGGGCGGCGGCCGCCGCATCATTCGCAGATGCGCGCAATGCCGAACTCGTCGTCTTCAATGCCAAGGTTTATACGGTCGATCCGCGTGTGCCGAACGCGGAGGCCTTTGCAGTGCGCGGCGGCAAGTTCATCGCCGTCGGCAATTCCGACCAAATCAAAGCTCTGATCGGGAAAGGCACGCAGACAATCGATGCGCAGGGGATGACCGTAGTGCCCGGCTTCATCGACTCGCACAATCATGCATCCGGCAACACATTGCTGTACGAGGTCCTCGTCGGCAACCCTTATGAGGTCGAGTTTGTCACCATTGCAAGCATTGTGGACAAACTGCGCGCCAAGGCTAAAACCACGCCCGCAGATACATGGGTAGAGGGTTTCTTCTTCGACGATACCAAGTTGAAGGACAAGCGCGAACTCAACGTGCACGACCTCGATCAAGTATCCACCGATCTACCGGTTGCCGTGCATCATCGCGGCGGCCACACGGCCTTTTACAACAGCAAGGCCCTGCAAATGGCGGGAGTCACCAAGTCCACTCCCGGCATGGCCGGCGGAACTTACGACCACGATGCGAGCGGCGAGCTCAACGGCCGCGTCACCGACCGTGCCATGGATGTATTTGACAAGGTCGGCAAGCGAACGACTTATTCCGCGGATGAGACCATGCGGCGCGATCGCGACGGTTTGGCCTATATCTCCAAGCAGTTCGTCCGCTTTGGGCTCACGGGCGTCTGTCATGAGGGTGGAAATCTCCGTGCCCTCGAGGAAGTGCGTGCGCGCGGCGAGCTGCTGCATCGGGTGAGCTATGAAGCCATCGGCGCCGAACTCCAGGCGATGATCACGGGCGGCATGACCACCGGACTGGGCGACGAATGGATCAAGTTGGGCGCGACCTTTGAACACACCGCGGATGGTTCCTTTTCCGAGCGCACCATGGCCATGAGCGTCCCTTATCCCGGCTCGACCTCGGGCTACAAAGGCAACGTCACAGAAACGCAGCAGGATCTTGATGCCTGGTGCGAGCGCGTGCACCGCGCTGGAATCCAGCTCAACTGTCATGCCAATGGCGATGTCGCCATCGACCACGTGCTCACGGCTTATGAAAGAGCGCTGCGGCTCGTGCCGCAACCCGATGCGCGCCCGAAGATCACGCATTGTACCTTGATCAACGACGATCTAGTGCGGCGCATCAAGGCCATCAATGCAGTTCCGGCTTTGTTCACCTCCTACGCCTATTACAATCCGGACAAGTTCCACTTCTACGGCGAAGAATTGATGAAGCGCTGCATGGCCTATCGCACGCTTCTCGACGCCGGCATCCACGCGGCCGCGGGGTCGGACTTCGATCCCGGCCCGTTCTCACCGCTGATGGGTATCCAGGGCATGGTGACGCGGACCGGTTGGAACGGCGAGGTGTGGGGCGCGAACCAGCGAATCACCGTGGACGAGGCGTTGCGAGTCAACACCATCAATGGTGCCTACGCCACCCGCGAGGAAGCCATCAAAGGGTCCATTACCGCCGGCAAGCTCGCTGATTTCGTCGTTTTGGCGGAGGATTTGCACCGGGTGGATCCGCAGAAACTCAAGGACATTCAGGTGGTGCGTACCGTTGTGGGAGGACTCACCGTCTATAAAGCGTAGCGGCCAACCGGCAGTTCGGGAGTGCAAATGACCGGGGAGAACAGCAAGACTTTGTGGGGCCACTTGCCCGTCATCATCCGCGCGGTCATCGGCGGCCTTCTCATCGGCATGATCGCCGCGAACATCTGGCTGATTTTGTTGTTGGCAATCGGAATGCCGGTTGCCGCAGTCGCTGAAGTCGTTTTTCTGGGGCTGTACATATGGTGGGCGGCCGGCAGTGGCGCTCCCGTGCGATTCAAAGCGACGCGCGCCTATTATTTTCGAGTCCGCCCGTTATCGCGGGCACAGTGGTTCTGGGGCAGTATTGCGGCGTTGAGTTTTGCCGTCACGATCCACGCCGCCATCGTGCTGTTGTTCCGGATGGTGCCTTTTCCCGCGGCGGAATTTCACCGCGGTTATGATTTATCGTTCATCGGGTCGCGGCAGATGCAATGGCTTGCCTGCGTCGTGGCGGCTTTGTCCGCGGGTGTGTGCGAGGAAACCGGGTTTCGCGGCTACATGCAGCGGCCGATC